>MTPE01000475.1 GCA_002011835.1 Desulfarculaceae bacterium JdFR-95
CCAGGGGACGGGCCTCCTCCACCAGGCGGGCGAAGGCCTCCGGGCCCTGCTGGCGCAGGAAGGTGTCCGGGTCGTGGCCCGCGGGCAGCAGCAGCACCCGCGCCGGCATGCCCTCGGCCAGGAACACGCCCAGGGCACGCTCCGCCGCCCGCAGGCCGGCCTGGTCGCCGTCGAAGACCAACACCGCCTCCGCGGCCTGGCCCTTGAGCCGCCGCACCTGGGCCGGGCCCAGGGCGGTGCCCAGGGGAGCCACGGTCTCGGCGAAGCCGTGGGCCACGCAGGCGATCACGTCGAAGTAGCCCTCCACCACCAGCACCCGGTCGCGCCGACGCATGTGGCGCCGGGCGCGGTGCAGGTTGTAGAGCGTGCGCCCCTTGGCGAACACGGGCGACTCGGGACCGTTCAGGTACTTGGGTTCGCCCTCGCCCAGGATGCGCCCGCCAAAGCTCACCACGCGGCCGGTGGCGTCCGCGATGGGGAACATGACCCGCCCCCGGAAGCGGTCGTAGTGCCCGCGGCCGCGCTCGCGGGGCACCAGAAGGCCCGCCTGGGCGGCCAGCTCCGGCGCCACTCCTTGCGCGCTCAAGAAACGGCCCAAGGCCTCCCACGCCTGGGGGGCATAGCCCAGGCCAAAGGAGTCCACCACCTGCGGGTCCAGCTCCCGCTGGCGGTAGAGATACTCGCGGGCCGCGGCCCCTTCCTTGCCGGTGAGCTGCTGTCGGAAAAACTTACCTGCCAGATCCAAGGCTTGCAACAGGCGGCCGCGCAGTTCCTCCTGTTGCCGGGCGCGGGGCCCGCGGCGGGGGGGCGGCAGGCTGATGCCGTAGCGCCGGGCCAGCTCGCGTACCGCCTCGGGGAAGGTGAGTCCCTCGTCCTTCATGAGGAAGGAGAACACACTGCCGCCCTCCTGGCAGCCGAAACAGTACCAGGTGCCGCGGGCGCGGTCCACCTTGAAGCTGGGGTCACTGTCGCCGTGGAAGGGGCACAGGCCCCAGTAGTCCTTGCCCTTCTTGGTGAGCCGCACCCGCCGGCCGATCACCTCCACCACGTCGGCGGCCAGGCGCACCTCGTCGATCTTGTCCTGGGGTATGTAGCCGCCTGTCTCAGTCATGGGATCGGCCTCTCCCCTTCCTGGAATCGGGACCAGGAGTTTCGCCCCGCCTTCCCTTCCCGACCGCGCTCGAGGCCATGCACGCCACACCCCATCCACATGCCTAGTCCCTCAGCTCGGCCACGGTGACCGCCCGGGCCCGCAGGCCCTCGCCCGGCCGCACCGCGGTGACCAGGGGATGGCCGGCCAGGTAGTCGCGTACCGCCCGGCGCAGGCGCCCGGTGCCCACCCCGTGCACCACGGTGAGGCGGGGCCGCCCGGCCAACACCGCCTGGTCCAGGGCCTTGTCCACCTTGGGTATGGCCTCCTCCACCGTGAGCCCGATCAGGTCCAGCTCCAGGCCGTCGCCGGAGCTGGCCTGCACGCTCACGCCCCCCGGCCGGGGAGAGGACCGGTTGCGCCGGCGTTTGGAGGCGGGGGCGATCTCGCGCAGGGGCACCTCCAGGCGCAAGCCCCCCCGGCCCACGTTCACGTGCACCGTCTCTGCCTCCGGCCGCGGGGTCTCGGCCAGGGTGGCCTCCCGGCCCAGGCGCACCAGGCGCACCGGGTCTCCCGCCCGGAGGCGATAGACCTCCGGGGTGGGCTGGTCCGGCTCCNGCTCGGACGGGGCCAGGNCCTGGTCCAGCTCGGCNTGGGCCTGGCGNCGGGCCTGGTGCAGCCGGCTGCGCACGGCCCCCGGTTTGAGGGGCTCTCCCCGCCGGGCCTGCTCCTCCACCTGGGCCAGCAGCTCTTCCAGGCGCTGCTGCAGGCGCCGGGCCACCTCGCGCACCCGGCGTTTGCCCTCGGGCAGGGCCTCGGCCCGCTGGCGCTGGGCCTCGGCCTTGAGGCGGGCCGCCTCTTGGCGCAGGCGTTCGGCCTCGGCCCGCAGGCGGGCGGCGGCGGCACGGTCGCGCTCGGCCTCCTGGCGCAGCTGTTCGGCCCGGCGCAGGAGTTCGGCGGTGCGGCGCTGGGTCTGGTCCACCAGGCTGCGGGCGCGGGCCAGCAGCCGGGGAGGAAAGCCCAACCCCTCGGCCACCACCAGGGCCTCGGAGAAGCCGGGCCGGCCGTAGGCGATCTGGTAGGTGGGCCGGCCGGTGGCCTGGTGGAAGGCCACGCTGGCGTTGGCCGCACCCTCGGTAGTCTGGGCGAAGGCCTTGAGGGCGTGGAAGTGGGTAGTGGCCAGGGCCAGGGCGCCCCGGTCCAGGCACCACTCCAGGAAGGCCATGCCCAGGGCGGCGCCCTCCTCGGGGTCGGTGCCCGCGCCCAGCTCGTCCACCAACACCAGGGTGCCCGGTCCCAGGTTGCGGGCCATGTGGGCCAGGCGGCCGGCGTGGGCGGTGAAGGTGGACAGCTCGTCCTCCAGGTCCTGCTCGTCGCCGGCCTCGGCCAACACCTGGGCGAAGACGGGCAGGCGGCTTTGGGGGTCGCAGGGCACGGCCAGGCCGCACTGGGCCATGAGCGCGATCAGGCCCAGGGTCTTGAGGGCCGCGGTCTTGCCTCCGGCGTTGGCGCCGCTGAGCACCAGGACGCGGAACTCTCCCCCCAGGCGCAGGTCGATGGGCACCACGGGGGAGCCGCCGCCGGCCTGGCGCCAGGCCAGCAGGGGGTGGCGGGCCTTGATCAGCTCTACCTCGCCCTCCGGGGAGGGGCGGGGGAAGACGGCCTCCAGGCGCCGGGCCAGCTCGGCCTGGGCCAGGAGGCAGTCGAGCTGGGCCAGGGCCGCCAGATCCTCACGCAGGGCCTGGAGCTGGCCGCTGAGGGCGGCGGTGGCCTCCTGGAGTATGCGCTCCACCTCGCGGCGCTCCCGGCGCTCCAACAGGGCCAGGCGGTTGTTGTCCTCCACCACCTCCAGGGGCTCCACGAAGCAGGTGCGCCCCGAGCCGGAGGTGTCGTGGATGATGCCGGGCAGGCGGCCCTTGGCCTCGCTGCGCACCGGCAGCACGTAGCGGCCGGCCCGCTGGGTGACCACGCGGTCGGACAGGGCCCCGGCCACCCCGGGCCGGCCGGCCAGCTCCTCCAGGCGGGAGCGCAGGCGCCGGCGCTGGCGGGCCAGCTCGCGGCGCAGACGGGCCAGCTCGGGCGAGGCGTCGCTGCGCACCTCGCCGCCCGGGCCTATGAGCCGGCGCAGGCGGTCGGCCAGCTCGGGCAAGGGGGTGATGCGGTTACGCAGGCGGAACAGCTCGTCGTGACGCCCCCGGGTGGGGTCCAGGAAGGAGGCCGCGGCCGAGACCGCGGACAAGAACTCGGCCACCACCCCCAGCTCCTCGGGCGAGAGCATGGCCCCGGCCGCGCCCAGGCGGGACAACAACGGCGGCAGCTCGTCCAGGCGGGCCAGCCAGGGCGGCGAAGACTCCTCCAACAGCTCCAGGAGCTGGGCCAGGCGACGCTGGCGGCGCGAGACCGTGGCCGGGTCGGAGCAAGGACGCAGCTCGCGGCAGCGCTCGGCCCCCAGCCGGCTCTGGGCCAGGGAGGCCAGCCGCTCCAGTACCGCGGGCAGCTCCAGCACCGCCAGGGTCTGGGTGTCGGCACACGTCTTCCCCGCCCGATCCGCTTCTCCCGCCGCCGGGCTCTGCGACTCTGCCCCGCCCAAACGGGGCCACTCACCCGGCTCGCCAGGGGAAACGGTGGTTGGGCTCATGCCGCCGCGACCTCGTCGCCGCCTGTGGGCCTCCAACAAGTCCGTAGCTCTGCCGCCTCGATGTGTCAGCTCAGGAAGGTGTAACCAGCTTCTCTATATCAACTGGGGGGGCGGGAAAAGTGCTCGGCCTCCCTGCCCTTCCCCTTGTTTTCCTGCCTGTGGGGCCTCCGCCCGCCGGAGACGGCTGCGGCGTCTTCCCCGCCAGACCGGAAAACCGCCGCCTCCAGGACCTTAATGCTCCTTCCCCCCTCCTCCCCTNTCTTCCCCCCTTGGCCCTTTGCCGGGCCAGGGGCTTTCCCCTGCGCCTGCTGCCGGTTCGGTCCCCACTGCCTTGCCGTTGACCCCGGCGCCCCTTCCCCGGTCACTTCGTGCTNCGGCACCCTCGTGACCCACCCCTGGTTGGAGACCGGANCCGGCCAGGGACTCAGCCGGACAAGCGCTGGCGTACCAGTTGGTTGACCAGCTTNCCGTCGGCCCGGCCCTGGAGACGGGCCATGGCCGCCTTCATCACCCGACCCATGTCCTTGGGGCCGGAGGGGTTCAGCTCGGCGAATATCTCGTCGAGCACCTTTTCGATGCCGGCCTGGTCGAGCTGCTGGGGGAGATAGCGCTGGATTATCTCCAGCTCGGCCTGCTCCTTCTGCACCAGGTCGTCGCGGCCACCTTTCTGATACTGAGCAATGGAGTCGCGGCGCTGCTTGGCCAGGCTGGAGAGGACCTGTATCTCCTCCTGCTCCTGGAGCTCGCGGCCCAGGTCCTTGGCCTTGTTCTTGAGGGCGGCACGAATGAGACGCAGGGCCGAGGTGGCCAACTGGTCGCGGGCCTTCAGGGCAGCCTTGAGGTCGGCTTCCACCTGCTGGCTTATGGCCATGTACAACCCCCGGCTGGTGCTGGCGGCCCCACCCGCTTTGGAAATGGAGCGGGGCAGGAACGATTGAGTAGTTTACCAGGCCCGAGATAGAGTGTCAAATGGGCTACATGGGGCAGGTATGTGTTAACCTTGCCAGAAATCGTCCCTACTGCTAAGGTGAGAATTGTCCGCATTCCCGCGGGTGATTCCAGAGAGCCGAGGACAACCATGCAGGGACCACCGCCGCCTCCCACCCCGGCTTACATCTATACCGATCAGTACCAGGCCTTCGACTACGGTCCGGGCCACCCGCTGCGCATCTCGCGCCTGGCCCTGACCCACGAGCTGATCCGGGCCTGCGGGTTGTTGGAGGGGCGCTGGTTCACCGTGCGCCCGGCCAGCGACCAGGAGCTGGCCGCCTATCACGACCGGCGCTACCTGCAGGTGCTGCAAGAGCTGTCCCAGGGCGAAGGGGTGGTGGACTACTGGGCCTTCGGCCTGGGCGCGGGTGACAACCCGGTGTTTCCCGGGGTGTACGACTGGGCGGCCCTGGTGGCCGGGGCCACCCTGCTGGCCGTGGACCTGGTGGCCCTGATGGGCCACAGCGTGGCCTTCAACATGGCCGGCGGCATGCACCACGCCCTGGCCGCCCGCGCCAGCGGCTTCTGCTACGTCAACGACCCGGTGCTGGCCATCAAGGCCCTGGTGGGCCAGGGCTTCCGCGTGGCCTACGTGGACATAGACGCCCACCACGCCGACGGGGTGCAATGGGCCTTCTACGAAGACCCCCGGGTGCTGACCATCAGCATCCACCAACACCCCGCCACCCTGTTCCCCGGCACCGGGGTGGTGGAGGAGATGGGCCGGGGCGAGGGGCTGGGCTACGCGGTGAACGTACCCCTGTGGCCGGACGCCGACGACGAGGTGTTCACGGCCTGCTTCGATGCCGTGGTGCCTCCCCTGCTGGAGGCCTTCGGCCCCGACTTCGTGGTCACCCAACTGGGGGTGGACTCCTTCTGGCGCGACCCCCTGGCCAGCCTGAACCTCACCACCCGCGGCTTCGAACACGCCCTGGTCCGGCTGCGCGAGCTGTGCCGCGAGCGCTGGATCGCCCTGGGCGGAGGAGGCTACGACGTGCTCAACGTGGCCCGGGCCTGGACCCTGGCCTGGGCGGTCATGCGGGGCCAAGAGGACGAGCTGCCCGAACGCCTGCCCCCGGAGATGTGCCGACGCCTGGGGCTCAAAGGCGAGCGCACCCTCCTGCGCGACCCCCCCGAACGCCTGCGCGGCCGCGGCTGGGACCGCGCCCGGCGCGAGGCCAAGGAGACCGTGGCCTACATCCAGCGTCAGATATTCCCCCTCTTGGGGGCCAGGGCTTGAGCCAGGGGGGAAACCCCTTTCTTTGGAAAAAGAAAGGCTCATCCGGCAAACGCCGGGGTGGTGGTAGAATCATCCCGGGCCGGCCTTGTCAAGGCTGGCCTAAAGGCCACCCTTCGGGCCATGGCTTAGAGCTGGCCGGCCCGGGATGAACAAGATCGGGCGCTC
>MTPE01000119.1 GCA_002011835.1 Desulfarculaceae bacterium JdFR-95
ATTCGTGCGGGGTGTTCGGCGGTGACGCGGCCGATGTGGTATCCGGGNTGGCCGGTCTGTTGGAGCTGTTGCAGGGCGCTGTGCAGGTGTTCGGGGGGCACGCCCATGAGNAGGCCGCCGGAGGTCTGGGCGTCACTCATCAGGTCCAGGGTGAGGGTGTCGGGTTGTCCCTGGGTCTGCACGGCGTGGGCGCAGAAGNTGCGGTTGGCGTGGCTGCCGGCGGGGATGAGGCCCATGGCCGCCATCTCGCGGGCCTGTTCCAGGATGGGCACCTGNCNGGCGTATATCTCCAGGCCCACCTGNGAGGCGCGGGCCATCTCCAGGGCGTGACCCAGCAGGCCGAATCCGGTGATGTCGGTGGCGCCGGTGACGCCCACCCGGGCCATGACCTCGGCCGCGGGGGCGTTGAGCCGGGCCATGAGGCGCACCGCCTCCTCCACCGCGGCGGGGCTGGCCAGGCCGGCCTTGAGGGCGGTGGCGATCACCCCGGTGCCCAGGGGCTTGGTGAGCACCAGCTCCTGGCCCGGCTGGAGGCCGGCGTTGGTGACGATGCGCTGGGGGTGTACCACGCCGGTCACGCTGAGGCCGTACTTCAGCTCCGCGTCCTCCACCGAGTGTCCCCCGGCCAGGACCGCACCCGCCTCGTGCACCTTGTCCAGGCCCCCGCGCAGGATCTGGCGCAGCTGATCCAGNGGCATCTCCTTGACNGGGAAGCAGCANATGTTCATGGCGCACAGGGGGCGGCCGCCCATGGCGTAAACGTCGCTGAGCGCGTTGGCCGCGGCGATCTGGCCGAACTGGTAGGGGTCGTCCACGATGGGGGTGAAGAAGTCCACGGTCTGGATCAGGGCCAGCTCGTCGCTCAGGCGGAACACCCCGGCGTCGTCGGCGGTGCTGGTCCCCACCAGCAGGCGGGGGTCGCTCTCGGGGGGCAGTCCTTCCAGGATGCGCGCCAGGTCCCCGGGCGCCAGCTTGGCGGCTCAACCGGCGGCGCGGGCGCGCTGGGTGAGTTTGAGGTCGGGGCTCATGGCTTGGTTCTCCTTGGTTTCAGCGCCGCAGGGTGGCGCGCAGGCGGTCGGGCTTGAGCAGCAGCTCCAGGGCCTCCACCGGCTCGCGCACCACCACCTGGGCCGCGGTCAGGGCCTGGGGGGATGCGCCCTCGGCGCCCAACACCGCGATGCCCAGGGCGGCCTCCTTGAGCATGAGCACGTCGTTGGCCCCATTGCCCACCGCGGCCACGCCCAGCGCCCCCAGGCGGCGCACGATCTCGCGCTTCTGGGCTGCTTCGTCTCCAGGCCGGATCAGGGCCAGGCGCACCGACGGCCCGAACAGGCGAGCGGCGGTGCCGAAGGTGTCGGCCGTGACCAGGTGACAGGTAAGGGTCTCGCTCAGCTTCTCCACGGCCTGGGCCACCCCCGGGGCCAGGGCACCGTCGGTGGCCAGGGTGCCGTTGAGGTCCAGGACCAGGTGCTCCAACACCAACCGCCGCCAGCCCGGCACCTCGATCACCAGGGACATCTTCAGGCCTCCTCCTCGGGCTCGGCCAGGCACAAGGCCATGAAGGCCTGGGCCGCGGGAGAGTGGGTACGGCCCNTGCGGGTGACCAGGTAGAAGCGGCGGGTCAGGTCCAGGCCGTTCAGGTCCAGCTCCACCAGCCTCCCCGCAGCCAGGTCCTCCACGATGGCCCGCCGGCTGACGAAGCCGGCCCCCACCTGGGCCCGCACCAGCATGATCACCCCCAGGGTGGAGCCCACCTGGGCCGCCAGGTTCAGCTCCTCCAGGGCCAGGCCGCGGCTGGCCAGGGCCTCCTCCACAAAGGCGCGGGTGCCCGAGCCCGGCTCGCGCAAGACCACCGGTATCTCTTTCAACTCCTCCAAAGGCAGGCTGCGGCCCGCTCGGGGATGGTCGGGCCAGGCGGCCAGCACCACCTTGTCGCGCATCAGGGGGGTGAAGGCCAGACGCTCGTCCTTGCCCGGCGCACCCACCACCCCCAGCTCCAGCTCGCCGGCCAGCACCCGGCGGGTGATCTCGCTGGTGTCGCCCATCTCCAAGGTGATCCGTACCTCCGGGTGCATGAGCCGAAAACGCCCCACCAGCCCGGGCAACAAATAGTGCCCCGGTATGGTGGAACCCCCGATCACCAGGGTGCCCCGCAGACGCCCCAGAAAGGCGTCCACCGCCAGAGAGGCCTCCTCCACCAGCCGCAGGATACGCTCTGCGTAGCCGTACAAAAGCTCCGCCGCCCGGGTGGGTATGATCTCCCGCCCCAGGCGGTCGAACAGACGCACGCCGATCTCCTCCTCCAGGCTCTTGATGTGCCCGCTCACCGTGGGCTGGGAGAGCAGGACCTCGCTGGCGGCCTTGGAGAAGGAGCGGCACTCGTAAACCTTTGCGAACACTTGCAGGCGGCGTAGATCCATGAGTGGTTCCCTAGATTTTATTGGCGAATCATATTATAACCTATAGCCATGCTCGCTAGGTTACCACCCCGCCCCCAGGGCGTCAAGGCGCCAGGCAGAGCCGGAGAGCGGGGGGCGTGTCCGCAGTGGACCAAGAGCGAGACGAGGTTGGCGCCCGAGGGGGGGAATAGGGCTTGACCAGGAGGCGCAAAAGGGGCTAGGGTGATGGGAGGGGGTAAGCAATATCCTAATGTCTATAGGCACTTAGGGCGCGGCTTCCTCCAAGCGCTGGAGGACACGCGCCAGGGCGCGGGCCTCGGCTTCCAGTATCTGGCGGCCTTTTTCCGCGCTGGCCTGGGATGGGTCGCCCCAGACGCCGCCGGGCCAGTGTCCGTGCTTGTGGCGGGTGAGGAGGAACGGGGGGAAGTCGGGATATTCCTCTGGGGCGGAGCCCTTGACCAGCTCAGGCCAGAGGAACAGGGCCAGGGAGGTTTCCACCTCGCCGGCGTGGGAGTCACGGGGGCAGGCGAGGAGGGGCCTCACTTCGTCCAGCAGGTCGAGGACGCAGACCACGGCCAGGTTGAGGTGGGTGGTTTCCAGTAGTTGTTCTCCTGCTTCGATCAGGGCGGCGGTGTGGGTGCCTCCGGCGTGACCGGTGAGGAGGCAGAGGTTNTTGAGGCCCTGGTNAGCCAGGCTGGTGGCGATGTCGCGGATCAGGGCGCGGAGGGTATCGCCGCCGATGCCGATGGTGCCGGGGTGATGTTTGGTGCTGCGGCACATACCGTAGTACACTGGGGGTGCCACTAGGCATGGCCGAAGGGAGGCGGTCTTTTGGGCCAGGGCCATGGCGTGCATGGCGTCCAACCCCAGCGGCAGATGCGGGCCGTGTTGTTCCACTGCGCCCAGGGGCAGGATGGCGGTGGGTATGCGCTTGACGGCCTCGGCGAACTCAGGCATGCTCATCTCGCTGATCAGCATTGCCCACCTCCAGTTATAAGAGCCTGCCCCAAATTGTGGGCTTTCGAGGTCAGCAACAACTGGGTCGATACTAAGGCCGCTGCCTTGTGGGTGTCAATCGGGTAGGGCGGCAGGAGACGTGGGTGTGGTCTCCGGGCCGATGAATATCATTGGCAGGCTGTCGGTGGGGGTGAAGCTCACCCTCACCTTCCTGATCGTGGTGTTCTTCACCGCCCTGGTCTTGTCTCTGATTCAGGTCACTCTCACCCGTCGCCACTTGGAGCAGGTGGCGCGGATGCAGTTGGAGGAGGACCTGAAGATCCTGAAGCGGGCGGTGGGGTTCACGCGCCAGGACTTTGCCGAACCGGCCTGGTCCTTCGAGATCGCCTATCTGGAATTCAAGGACACCATATTGCGGCGGCGCACCTTCTATGGAGTGTGGCCGGACGGCAGTCTCATCCTGCCGGCGCCGATCCCGGCCGAGCAGCTGCCCTCCCGCTGGGTGCTCATGGAGGCCGCACGGCGGGGACAAGGGGTGATGCGGGCCAAGGTGAATGGCAAGCCCTGCTGGNTGGCCTATGGCCGCAACGGCCCGGACGAACCCNTGATCGTACTCCAGATGTGGGAGAAAGACCTGGCCGTCCCCGGGGTGGAGTCCCTGTTCCGCTATCTGATCCTGGGCTCCCTGGGCGTGGCCCTGGTGGTGGCCATCTTCGCGGCCTGGATCGGGCGACACGAGCTGGCCGGCCCTCTACGGCGCCTGGCCGAGGAGGGCGAGCGAGTGGCCCGCGGCGACCTGACCCCCCCGGACCCCCTGGAGGGGCGCGACGACGAGGTGGGGCGCCTGTCACGGGTGTTGCGCCACATGACCCTGCGGGTGCGCGAGATGCTGGAGGAGGTCAAGGCCAGCGAGGCCCGCTTCCGACAATTGTTCACCGACAACCACGACGCCATCTTCATCATCGGTGACCACGGCGGCATCGAGGAGGTCAACCCCGCCGCCGCCAAGATATTCGGCTACGCCAACCCCGAACAGATGCGNCAAAGCCTGCAAGAAGACACCAAGGCCCTGTGGGCCGACCTGAGCGAACGCGACTACTACCTGCAGGTCCTGGAAGAACAAGGCTTCGTCAAGGACTTCCCCGCCATCCTCCGCCGCAAGGACGGCACCACCTTCAACGCCCTCATCACCGCCACCCGCCGCGGCCAGCGCGGACGCTTCGGCCTGGTGCGCGACGTCACCCAAAGCCTGGCCGCACAACGCGCCCTGCTGGAAAGCGAAGAACGCTACCGCCGCCTGATCGAAAACACCCCCGACATCATCTACCGCTGGAACCTGCGTGAACGAAAATTCGACTACATCAGCCCCGCCGTGGCCACCATCACCGGATACTCCCCCATGGAAGTCCTGGAAGAACCAGACCTGATTTGGCGCTCGGTGCATCCCGAGTTCCAACCCCGCGTGCGGGAAATGTGGCGCTCCATGATCAAAGAGGGCGAACCCCAGTTCCTGGAGCACGAATACAAGTTCCTCAACAAACGCGGCGAAACCCGCTGGCTGCGCGAACGCAGCCTCCTGCTCAAGGACCCCGAAGGCCGACCCCTGGCCGTGGAAGGCGTGGTCACCGACATCACCGAACGAAAAAAACTGGAGCAAGAACTGATCAAGGGCCAACAAATGGTGGAGGCCACTCTCCAGGGCCTGCCCGTGGCGGTCATGGTGCTGGACCGCAACCACCGCGTAGTCCACTGGAACCGCGCCATGGAACGCCTGTCAGGAGTCTCGGCCCAGGAAATGGTCGGCACCTCCAACCACTGGCGACCCTTCTACCCCGAACCCCGACCCCTGCTCGCCGACCTCATGGTGGACATGAACTGGGAGGGCATCAAACGTTACTACGGACCCATGGGACTCAAACCCTCCCCCATCGTGGGCGGCGGCCTGGAATGCGAGGGCTTCTTCGAAAACATCGGCGGCCGCGACCGATACCTCTACTTCCTCGCCGCCCCCATCCTGGACGAAGACGGCCGCGTGGCCCGCGTGGTGGAATCCCTGGTGGACCTGTCCGACAAACGGCGCCTGGAAGAAGAACTGCGCCGCCTGTCCGTCACCGACAACCTCACCGGCCTGTTCAACCAGCGCTTCTTCTACGCTACCCTCTCCCGTGAAGTGGAAAGCGCACGCCGCTACGGAGTGCCCCTGTCCCTGCTCCTGCTCGACCTGGACCACTTCAAACGCTACAACGATACCTACGGACACCTGGAAGGCGACCGCGTGCTCGCCGCCTGCGCCCAGGCGGTCAAAGACCACATCCGCGCCACCGACCTGGCCTGCCGCTACGGCGGCGAAGAGTTCGTCGTCCTACTGCCCCGCACCGACCTGGACGAAGCCGCCAAAGTCGCCGAACGTATCCGCGCCGGCGTCGCCGCCCTCGAATTCCACCCCCTCGGACCCGACGGCCAACCCCACCGCAAACGTGTCACCGTCTCCATCGGCGTGGCCATGTACCGCAACGGCACCAGCACCCAAGAACTGGTGCGCCACGCCGACCAAGCCATGTACGCCGCCAAACGCGCCAGCCGAAACCGCGTCGCCATCTACCGCGACGGCCATATCGAAGTGATGCCCTCCCCCGGCCCCGCCTAGGCCGAAGGGTTCGGCTGCCAAAACGGGTCGGGTGAACTCGTCAGACAGATGTAGCGCCCCGCGCTCCCGCTGATGGCTCCGTGTTTCACCTAACCTCGGCCGG
>MTPE01000380.1 GCA_002011835.1 Desulfarculaceae bacterium JdFR-95
CTTTTCTTTGGCCAAAGAAAAGGGTTCCCCCCTTGGCCTAGTACTTGCGGTAGAAGTCGATGGTCTTCTTCAGGCCCTCTTCCAGGGGGGTGGTGGCCTCCCAGCCGATGACGCGTTTGATGCGGCTCACGTCGGGGATGCGGCGGGGGATGTCCTCGTAGCTGTCGCCGAAGACCTCGCGGTGGGGCTTGAACACGATGGGGTTGTCGAAGCCGCCCACTTTCTTCATGAGCTGGGCCAGCTCCAGGATGGAGGTCTCGCGGTCGCTGCCCACGTTGAAGCACTGGCCCAGGGCGGCCTCGCTCAGGGCCAGCTCCACCACGGCCTGGGCGGTGTCTTCGATGTAGGTGAAGCAGCGGGTCTGCTTGCCGTCACCGTGGACCACCACCGGCTCGCCGCGCAGGAACTTCTCCAGGAAGATGGGGATGACCCGTCCTTGGCCCAGGTCGTCGCAGCGGGGGCCGTAGACGTTGAAGAAGCGCATGATGACGAAGGGCAGGCCCTCCTGCTGGCCGTAGGCGTAGCAGTAGTGTTCGATGAGGGCCTTGCCGGTGGAGTAGCACCAGCGGTTGATGGAGGGAGGGCCCAATACGCGGTCGGCTTCTTCGTCCCAGGGCACGTTGGGGTTCTTGCCGCAGACCTCGCTGGTGGAGGCGAAGACGAAGCGTTTGCCCATGCGGGAACAGAAGTCCAGCAGGTTGAGGGAGCCCTTGAGGTTGACGTTGAGTACGTTGAGGGGCTCGTTGACGTAGCGTTTGGGGTCGGCGATGGCGGCCAGGTGGATGACGATGTCGCAGCGGCTGACCAGGCGCTCCACCACCTCGGCCACCAGGACCGAGTCCTGTACGAACTGGAAGCGGCCGCTGTCGAACAGGTGCTCCACCTTGAGGGAGGGGCCGTTGTCCAGGGCGATGACCTGGTGGCCCCGGCGCACCAACTCGTCACACACGTAGGAGCCGATGGAGCCGGCCCCGCCTGTGACCAGGACACGTTTCATGGTCTGCTCCCTTGGCTGGCGGGTTCCTGCCAGAGATGGAAGGTGAGATCAGCGTACACCTGGCGGGCGCCCAGGGCGGCCCAGGCGCGGATCACGGCCTGCTGGCTGATCTTGGTACGCACCCGCGCGCGGCGGGCGCCGTGCCGACGCAACCAGGTCAATCCCCGCAGGAGCAGGCGGTGGTACAGGCCGCGTCCGCGGTGGGCAGGGGCGATGGCGTTCATCACCACCCAGCCGCAGTCGGCTTCCGGCCCCTGGCCCCCGGGGGGCAGCTTCAGGGTGATGAAGCCGGCCACCTCGTCGTCCTGGGCCAGGACCAGGACCTGGTCGGCCTGCTCGCCGGACAGGGAGTTGGCCACCCAGCGGCGGTACATCTGGGGGCAGTGGGCGCGCAGGCGGGGGTCCACGGCGAAGCGGTCGGCATAGGCGGCCAGGTCGCAGAAGGCCTCTGCGGCCAGCTCCTGCAGGGCCTCGGCCTCCTCCGGGCGCCAGGCGCGCAGCTCGTAGCCGGCCGGTGGAGGAGGTGCGGCGGGCAGGTGGTCCAGCTCGTGCAGCCACTCCACGCTCACGTCCACCAGGCGCGCGCCGACCGCCTCCAGGACCTGGGCCGCGGCGAAGTCCCGCGCCGGCACCCGGGCCATGAGGCACTGTACGCCCGCCCCCCACTCGGCGGCCACCAGCTCGCGCAGCAGGCGCCGGCCTTGGGCCAGGCTCTCGGGCTCGGGCCAGGGCCGGCGGTGGGCCAGGGGCCACAGGCGCGCCACCGGCACGCCGAACAGGCGGGTGTCGAACTCCATGGGAGTGGTGACAGCCAGCCACTCCCACTGTGGCCCCGCAGCCAGGGCCCACAGGCGGCCCTGTTCGGACAGTCCGGCCAGGAGCTGCTCCGCCGCGGCGGCGGGTTCGGCCTTGGGCCAGGGGTCGGTGAGGAAGAGCCAGGCCTGCAAGAGGCTTTTGGCTTGGCTCTCCCGCCGGGCCTGGGCCACGCTTTGGGGGATCACGCGCAAGGGCTTTCCCTCCCTACCAGATGCCGAAACTTACCCCAGGGGGCGAGGGGGGTCAAGCCAGGGCGGGAGGGTATCCGGGAGGGAGGGTCCCCTCACCGCCTTTCAAGCAAGGGGCCGCCCCTTTCGGGGCGGCCCCTTGCGGCCTTGACTTGCCCGGGGCAGTTCCCGCGTGTGTACCCTGCCCCTGCTGGTTTCGGATGCTGGAGGTCCTTGCGGCTCAGGCGCTTGGAGGAGCCTTCCCTCCCGTGGGAGCCATCTACTACTTGGGGGGCTCCCAGTCGTCGTCCTCGTCCTCGTCGTCGCTGATATCCAGGGCGTCCCACTGGGCCTTGGCTTCGGCGCGGGCCTTCTCCACCTCGTCCTCGGGCCAGGGCTCGATGATGATGGCCTCGGCCAACAGCTCCCAGAGGTAGTAGGTCTCGATGTCCAGGTCGTACTCCTTGGTGAGGCTCTTCATGATCTGGTCGCGGCAGTTGTGGCAGGGTGCGACCACGATCTCGGCCCCCACCTCCTTGAATTGCTCGGCCTTCTTGCGGCCGTAGTAGATGCGCTCCTCGGCGTAAGGCATGGCCCAGGCCCCGCCGCCGGCGCCGCAGCAGAAGTTGTTCTCGCGGGTGGGGTAGGTCTCCACCACGGTGTCGCAGATCTGCTTGGTGATCCAGCGGATCTCGTCGTAGTAGCCGTGGCCGAAAGCCTTTTCGCTCTTGCGGCCGTAGTTGCAGGGGTCGTGGACGGTGACCACCTTGCCCGCAAACTTGGAGCGGTCTATCTTGACCCGGCCTTCCTTGATGTACTCGATCATGAGCTCGAAGACGTTCATGACCTTGAACTCGTCGAAGGCCTCGGGGAACCACTTTTGCAGACCAAGCCTGGTCGCGAAGTAGGCGTGGCCTCACTCTGGTAGGAGCAGGACCTCGGCCTCCACCCGGCGGGCGTTCTCCAGCACCCGCCGCACCTGCTCCTTCATGGACTCGTCGTCACCGCCGAACAGCCCCCAGTTGACGCCCTCCCAGTTCTTGGAGCTGACGGTGAAGCTCTCCTTGGCGGCGTAGTAGATGCGCCACCAGAACTTCATGTCGTCGGGCTCNCCGAAGGGCTCCTTGGAGTTGATGGTGGTGATGACGCGNGCGCCCTTCTTGTCCACGGGCACGTAGAAGCCGGGGCANCATTCTTCCTCCAGCTCCTTGCCCAGGTCGTAGAGCAGGAACAGGAAGTCGAACTCGGGGATGCCCAGGTTGTTGCCCCGCTCCATGGACATCATGGTGCCTTTGTGGATGGGGCCGGGCACCTTGTCGCGGTCGCGCATGCCGCGGATGCGGCGCATCAAGGCCACGATCTCCACGCCCATGGGACAGGCGCGCTCGCAGCGGCCGCACATGGTGCAGATCCAGGGCCAGCGCGACTCGATCAGCTCCTCGTCCAGGCCCAGGGCGGCCATGCGCACCACCTTGCGAGGGTCCATGTCGTCCACGCCGCTGACCGGACAGCCGCCGGCACAGGTGCCGCAGGTGAGGCACACATCGGCGAACTTGGGGTCTATGGCCAGCTTGCGTTCGCTCTTTTTCAGTACCAAAGGCTCCTGACTCATCACAGCCTCCTAGCGTGGGCGGCAGCGAGCCCACCCCTCCTGCCGCCATACCTTGTGCAGTGATGCTCATTCTTAGCACGACCAGAGCCAGAGGGCAATACCATTTGTTGGCGGGGAACCTAGCCAACCCCTAGGAGTAGAAGGGCAAACCCGTCTGTCCCTCCGGGGAGCGGACCAGAGGCGGGACCGGGTGTCCCCCGCCCCCCTCGGTGGGGACAAAGGGGGTTGACAGGGGCGGCGCAGGCGTTTTAGACTTTATTCGAACGAGCGCTCAGTCGGAGGCGGCCCCGATTCCCGCGCAGCAAATCAGCCGGAGAACACACCCGCGTGTCGCTTCCGCCCAAGGCCTCTGGCGGCGCCTGCCCCCCGTGGACCAGCAGAGGCGCTGGGCCGGCCACCAGGGGCGGCGTCCGACCATCGTCGCCAAACCGGCGGCTGCGCCAGAGCTATGGTGCGGCCCGCCCCAGAGCCCGAGACGAGAGGGTTTCGCCATGGCCCAAGCGCCCTACTCCCTGACCGGCAAGGACATCCCCACCGAGGTCAAGGACCGCCAGTTGGTGGCCACCCGGCGCCGCCAGATCGTGGACGCGGCGGTGGGCTTGTTCATCGCCAAGGGNTTCCACAAGACCACCACCCGCGAGATCGCCCGCGCGGCCGGTTTCTCCATCGGCACCCTCTACGAGTACGTGACCAGCAAGGAGGACGTGCTCTACCTGGTGTGCGAGGCCATTCACGCCGAGATGGAGGATCGCCTGCGCCAGCGCCTGCACTTCGCCGGCACCGGGGCCCAGGCCCTGTCCGAGGCCATCGGGGTGTACTTCCAGGTCTGCGACCAGATGAGCGACCACATCCTGCTCATCTACCAGGAGACTAAGAGCCTGCCCAAGGAGTCCATGCGCTACGTGCTGGCCCACGAGGAGCGCATCACCGAGATGTTCGCCGACCTGTTGCGCCGGGGGGCGGCCGACTATTCGCTCAAGCCCCTGGACCCGGCCGAGGTGAAGCTGATGGCGCACAACATCATGGTCCTGGGCCACATGTGGACCTTCCGCCGCTGGAGCCTGCGGCGGGACTTCACCCTGGACCAGTACGTGGAGAAGCAACGCTCCCTGATCATGGGGGAGCTGATCTAGGCAATGCAAGGGGAGGAAGGACGAACCATGACCCCGCAAGAGATGGCCGAAAAGGCCCGGGAGCTGTTTCTGGCCCGGTTCCACTGAAGCCAGGCCGTACTGGCCGTGGGCCAGGAGCGGCTGGGCATAGTGAACCCGGAGGTGATCAAGGCGGTGGGCGCCTTCGGAGGGGGCATCGCCAGCACGGGCAACGTCTGCGGCTGTCTGTTGGGCGGGGTGGCGGTGCTCAGCCAGGCCACGGGCAAGGACACCCCCCAGGGCCGCGAGCACCCCGACATGTGGCGTCTCACCTACAAGCTGGTCCGCCGCTTCCAGAAACTGTGCGAGCCCTACGGCGGCATCGAGTGCCGCCGCATCGCCCAGGTGGACTGGCACGACCGCGACCAGGTGCGCGCCTTCTACCGCGGCCCCCACAGCCGGCGCCAACAGCACTGCGCCCCCCTGGTGGCGGCCACGGCCGAACTGCTGGGCCGCATCCTGGACGCCAGGGACAAAAAGGCCGGGGAGAGGGAAAAGGAGTAGAGGCCATGAGTCAACAGACCACGCCCTACAAACCCCAGAACACGGTACGGGTAGTCACCGCCGCCAGCCTGTTCGACGGCCACGACGCGGCCATAAACATCATCCGCCGCATCCTGCAAGCCACCGGGGTGGAGGTGATCCACCTGGGCCACAACCGCTCCGTGGCCGAGATCGTGGAGGCCGCCATCCAGGAAGACGCCCACGCCACCGGAGTGAGCTGCTACCAGGGCGGCCACATGGAGTTCTTCAAGTACATGGTGGACCTGCTGCGCGAGCGCGGCTGTGACCACATCAAGGTCTTCGGCGGCGGCGGCGGGGTGATCGTGCCCGAGGAGGTGCGCGAGCTGGAGGCCTACGGCGTGGCCAAGATCTACACCCCCGAGGACGGACGCCGCCTGGGCCTGCAGGGCATCATCAACCACTTCGTGCAGACCATCGACTACCCCATGGGCGAGGACGACGGCCCCGAGCTGGTGGAGCGCCTGGAGCCGAGCGAGGTGGCGGTGGTGGCACGGGCCATCACCTGCGTGGAGCGCGCCGCCCTCTCCGGCGACAGCGACCTGGAAGCCTGGCGCCAGGCCCTGAGCGAGCGCCTGGGCGGACGCAAGGTGCCGGTGGTGGGCATCACCGGCACCGGCGGCTCGGGCAAGTCCTCCCTCACCGACGAGATCCTGATCCGCTTCCTGGGCGACTTCCCGGACAAGCGCGTGGCCGTGCTCAGCGTGGACCCCACCCGGCGCAAGAGCGGCGGGGCCCTGCTGGGCGACCGCATCCGCATGAACTGCCTGGACAACCCCCGGGTGTACATGCGCTCGCTGGCCACCCGCGGCAGCGGCATGGA
>MTPE01000016.1 GCA_002011835.1 Desulfarculaceae bacterium JdFR-95
CCGGGTCGTGGCCCTCGGCCACTACCTCGTCGTACACCTTGTCCTCCTCCACGTAGGAGGCCAGGATGGGGTCCAGGACCTCGTAGGGGGGCAGGGAGTCGGTGTCCTTCTGGTCGGGGCGCAGCTCGGCCGAGGGCGGCCGCTCGATGATGCTCTGGGGGATCAGCTCACGCCCCGCGCGTTGGTTGGCGTAGCGGGCCAGCTCGTACACCATCGTCTTGGGCACATCCTTGATCACCGCAAACCCCCCGGCCATGTCACCGTAGAGGGTGCAGTAGCCCACCGCGGTCTCGCTCTTGTTGCCGGTGGTCAGCACCAGCCAGCCGAAGCGGTTGGACAGTCCCATGAGGATGTTGCCCCGGATGCGGGCCTGCAGGTTCTCGGCCGTGACCCCCAGATCGCCCTCACCCAAGACCGAGGCCATCTCGGTGAGATAGGCCTCCAGGATGCGGCCGATGGGCACGGTGAGCAGGCGGATGCCCAGGTTGCGGGCCAGGCGCTCGGCGTCACTGAAGGTCTCGCGGCTGGTGTACTGGCTGGGCATGGTCACCCCCACCACCTGCTCCCGGCCCACAGCCTCCACTGCCACCACCGCNGTGAGCGCCGAGTCGATCCCCCCGCTCAGGCCCAGGACCACGGTCTGGAAGCCGTTTTTGCTCACGTAGTCGCGCGTGCCTAGGACCAGGGCCGCAAACACCTCCTCCACCCGGTCCATCTCCGGGTGGACGACCGGGGAGATGCGCTCCCGGGGCCGGGCCGGCTCCAGACGGGAGAGGCGATAGCCCTTGTGGGGAGCGCGCGGGGCGGGCAGCTCCGGGTCGGGACTCAGCTCCAGGTCGATGAGCTGCAGGTCGGACTGGAAGCGCTTGGCCCGGGCCAGAAGCCGGCCCCGGGGGTTCATCACCAGGCTGCCGCCGTCGAACACCAGCTCGTCCTGCCCACCCACCAGGTTGTTGTAGCAGACCACCGAGCCGGAACGACGGGCGAAGGCCTCCACGATGCGCTGGCGCAGGGCCAGCTTGCCCGCATAGAAGGGCGAGCCGGAGATGTTGAGGGTCACATGCACCCCCAGCTTGCGGGCGCAGTCGCCCAGGCCGTTGTCCTCGCGCCAGATGTCCTCGCAGATGGTGACCAGCACCCGGATGCCCTCCAGGTCCACCACCACGCAGCCCCGGCCCGGTGTGAAGTAGCGCTTCTCGTCGAACACCCCGTAGTTGGGCAGCTCCTGCTTGCGGTAGGGCCCCACCACCGCCCCGTCGTGCAGGATGGCAGCGGCGTTGTAGAGCTCGCTGCCCTGGGCCAGGGGATAGCCCACCACCACCGTCAGCCCCCGGCTGTGGGGGGCCAGGTCTTTGACCGCCTGCTTGCAGTCGGCCAGGAAGCGGGGCTTGAGCAGCAGGTCCTCGGGAGGATAGCCGCTGACGGCCAGCTCGGGGAAGGTGAC
Organism: Desulfarculaceae bacterium JdFR-95; assembly: GCA_002011835.1. Taxonomy (GTDB): domain Bacteria; phylum Desulfobacterota; class Desulfarculia; order Desulfarculales; family Desulfarculaceae; genus Desulfocarbo. The sequence continues at coordinate 1,445 of MTPE01000016.1, forward strand.
CAGCTCGGCGCCCTCGTCGCGGGCCCAGTCCAGGTAGTGGCGGATCAGCTCCAGGTTGCCGGCCAGGTCGCCCACCGTGGGGTTGATCTGGGCCTGGGCGATGCGAAGGGGGCGCATGGGGATCGCCTTTCTCATGGGCCTGGGCTCCTCCGGCCGGCAAGGATCGACCGGCCTCGGCCGCCAGCCGCGGGTATGGCCTCATTATAACCGCAAGCGCACGAGCTAGCCAGACGGCAATCTTCCGCCCCCTCTTCTTTTCGTCGCCAGAATGAGCTTTGCAACGAATGCACATGCTTTTACGGCAAGATTGCCGGCTTTCCTTGACCAACCTCCCACCGGCCTGTTAGCCTGAGCAGAGGCGGGGAGATGGCCGTCATGGACGAGCGCAGCCGGCGCAAAATGCTGGAGATCCTACGGGTGCTGGCCGAGAGCGAGCGCCCCCTGGGCGGGGCGCGCATCGCCCAGGCCCTGGCCCTGGCCGGCCGGGAGATGAGCCAGCGCACCATCCGCTACTACCTGGAGCGCACCGACGCCGAGGGCCTCACCGAGCCGGTGGGCCGCCGCGGCCGGCGCCTGACCGAGCGGGGCCGCCGGGAGGTGGAGGAGGCCTATGCCGTGGACAAGGTGGGCTTCGTGGCCGCGCGGGTGGACGCCCTCACCTACCGCATGCGCTTCCGCCTGCGCTCGGCCCGGGGCGAGGTGGTGGTCAACCTCTCCACCCTGCCCGCCTGCCACATCTCCCGCGCCGCCCGCCTGATGGCCCAGGTCTTCGCCGCCGGCCTGTCCATGGGCCAGCGCCTGCGCCTGGCCCCGCCGGGCAGCCGCCTGGGCCGCCTGCGTTTGGGCCCGGAGGAGTACGGCGTGGCCACCATCTGCTCGGTGAGCGTGAACGGGGTCCTGCTCTCCGCCGGCATACCCACCACCAACCGCTTCGGGGGCCTGCTGCAGATGGTGGACGGCCGCCCCGTGCGCTTCACCCAGCTCATCTACTACGACGGCACCACCCTGGACCCCCTGGAGATATTCATCAAGGGCCGCATGACCACGGTGGGCCAGGCCGCCCGCACCGGCAACGGGGTGGTGGGGGCCAGTTTCCGCGAGATACCCGCCCCCAGTGCGGAGAGGGCGCGGCGCCTGTCGGCCCGCATGGAGCGGGTGGGTCTGGGGGGCATACTCCTGGTGGGGCGGCCGGGCCAGCCCCTGTTGGAGGTGCCTGTGTCCCCGGGCCGGGTGGGGCTGGTGGTGATTGGGGGCTTGAACCCCCTGGCCGCGGTGGAGGAGGAAGGCATCCCCACCACCAACCGGGCCATGGGCACCCTCATGCCCTTCCAGGAGCTGGTGCCCTATCCCCAGGCCCTGACGCCGGAGGTGCTCTCGTCCTAGTCTCCGCCCCTTCGCCTCTGGCCGAGCCCCGGCGCCGGGCTCCTTTGGGACCACTGTTCCCACACCTCCCCCTTGCTCGACTGAACCGGATTCATTTTTTTCGCCTCCACCCTTGCACCCGCGGCGGCTTGGGGTAAATTTGCCCAATCTCCGCAAGAGGAACCAACGAGGGAGAACCATGTCGGCATCTTCCCCTGTACACCGCCGCCGTCCCGGACGCGGCCTGCGTCGCGGCCTGGCCCAGGCGGTGGAGCGTATAGACGTAGTGGGACTGTTGGAGCGTATCGCCCAGAGCGAACCAGGCCGCCCCTGGCGCGAGCGCTTCGCCGCCCTGCCTCCGGCCTGGGACCAGGGCGACGAGCTGGCCGAGCTGGCCGTGGAGCTGACCTGCCGGCAGTTGGCCGCCGAGGGGCAGAAGGTGGACCGGGCCCAGATCGTGGCCCGGGTGGAGGGCATCCGCCACCGCTATGACCACGCCCTGTATCAGAGCGCGGGGGCGGCGGTGGCCACCCTGCTGTCGGTGTTGTTCCAGCCCGCCGACCCGGAGCTGATCTTCGTCTCGCCCGACCGCCGCGAGCTGGCCCCCCTGGAGGAGCTGCGCGCCCACCGCAAGGAGGGCCGGGCCGTGGTGTACCTGGTGAACCACAGCTCGCACCTGGACGAGTTCCTGGTGGCGGTGGTGCTGGCCCTGGAGGGGCTGGGGCTGCCTCTGTTCGCGGCCGGGGCCAACATGATGGCCATCGCCAGCATCGCGCGGGTGCTGATGCTGGGCTCCTACGTGGTGCAGCGGCGGAGGGCCAACCGCACGGTGCTGGCGGCGCTGTACAACTACTGCCGGGCCATCAGCGAGAGCGGCGGCCAGCAGGGCATCTTCCTGGAGGCCTGGCACGGCGGGGCCCGCACCCGTGACGGCAGCCTGCGCTATCCCCGCCGCCTGGTCACCCTGCGGGGGGCCTTGGCGGCAGAGGCCGAGGTGGTGGTACAGCCGGTGGCGGTGTCCTATGCCATCGTGCCGGAAGACCTGGCCCTGGCGGCGCGGGCCAGCGGGTTGTGCTGGCTGCGGGGCCTGGGGCCGGGGCGGGTGCTGGGGGCCATGCTGCGCCATCCGCGCACCTGGTTGGCCCAGGCGGCGCGCGGACTCTACGGCCGGACCTTCGTGAGCCTGGGCCGGCCACGGCTGCTCTCGGAGCTGCGCGAAGAGCACGCCCGCGCCAACCACGGCCGCCACCTGGACGAGCACGTGGCCCTGTACGCCATCGACGAGATCGCGCGTATCAAGAAGGTGATGGCCAGCCAGGTGGTGGCCCGGGCCCTGGTGCGCGGCCGGCGCAGCCAGGGCAAGGTGGACCTGGCCGCGGCGGTGGAGGAGGAGCTGGAGCGGGTGGCCGCCTACCACCGCGAGCAGTGGGGCCAGGAGCCCGACCTGGAGGACTTCCTGCGCCAGCACTCTCCGGCCGAGGTGGTGGCCGACGGGCTGGCCACCCTACGGCGGCGCAAGGTGTTGGCCCGCTGGCGGCGGGACGGCCGGGGCCTGCCCCTGGTGCGCAGCCGGGCGGGCCTGAGCTTCTACGCCAACCACGGCGACCGCCGCATCTACTCGCCCACCGCGGACCAGAACCTGGTGGTGGTGGGCGCCGGAGACTGGGGTTTCGCCCTCACCTGCCTGGTGGGCCACCGCATCCTGGACGACAAGGCCTATGCCAACGCCTCGTTGACCCTCTACGACTGGCGTCCCGAGGCGGCCCAGGAGCTGGCCATCGAGCGCCGGCCCCCGGGGCGCTTCGCCGACCATCGCCTGCCCAAGAACGCCTTCGTGACCAGCGACCCGGTGGCCGCCTTCAAGAAGGCCTCGGAGGTGGTGCTGGCCGCCTCGCCCTCGGAGCTGGCGGGCAAGGCGCGGGTGTTGCTGGGCCACAGCGAGCAGCCCCTGAAGGTGGTGGTGGTGACCGCGGGCTTCGAGCCGGACAGTCACCGTCTGCCCTGCCAGGTGGTGAGTGACATCGCCGCGGAGCTGGGGCGCAGAGACGTGGAGGTGTATGCCCTGGCCGGTCCGGTGACCGAGGAGGACTTGGTGGAGGAGCGGCCGGCGCGGGGGGTGCTCTCCGGGCCGTCGTCGGGTCTGGCCTCTTTGGCGGCGTTGTTCACCTTGCCTCCGGTGGAGGTGGTGGCCTGGCCGGAGGACGCGGTGGGGGTACAGGCCGCGGCGGTGCTGGCGCGCATCTACGCCATGTGGGGCAACTTCCTCATGCGGGCCCGGCGTCTGTCCGGGGCGGCGGATCTGGGCCACTACCTGACCCGGGCGGCGGAGGAGGCCCGGCGCCTGGGCCTGGCCCTGGGGGGCAAGGCCGAGACCTTCGCCGCCCACAGCCCGGCCTGGACCGCGGTGCTCACGGCCGAGGGCCTCTACGGCCCGGGCCGGGACCTGGGCCGGCGCCTGGGGGCGGTGGCGCGCCGGGGGGGAGACGTGGCCGCGGCCGCGGCCAAGCTGTGGCGCCAGCCGGTGGAGGAGGGCTGCCGCCCCTGGCTCTACCGCGACCTGCACTCGGCCTGGCGTCGCGCCCGGGAGCTGGGTCTGGAGCTGCCCATCCTGGAGGAAGCCCACCGCACCATCCACGGCGGCTGAGTGCCGGCCGCTGCCGGAGACAAGGTCAAGTGCACGATCTCGCTCAATCCCGGCGCCTGCCGGATGGGCCCAAAGAAGATCTGGAAAGGGCTTCCCTTGGAGGAGGCGTCCGCCTCGCAGAGATGATCTCCGAGGGAGGCGGCTAGCCCTGGCCTGGCCCGCCCGACCGGCGGGAGGGACGGGGGATAGTTCACCAGCCTCCCGGCGGCCGCAGGGGCTCCATGTCGAAGAAGTTGTTCATGGCCCGCCAGAGGTGGACTTCGCGCAGTTGGCGGGTGCGGATGTTCTCGGCCACCATCAGGGCCCGCAGTTCGGCGGGGCTCATCTCCGGGGCCACCACGGCGCTGATCTGGCGCCAGCCCAGCCGGCAGGCTGCCCGCCAGCAGGCCACTCCGGCCAACACCCGCCCCTGGGCGTCCACCAGCAAGGGCGGGAAGCGCTCGCCGCGGGACATGGCCGCGGCCCGCTGGCTCACCTCGGCCTGGGTGGGGGGCTCGAACAGGCGCTCGAACTCGGGATGCAATTCCAGTTGGCTGGGGTCCACCACGCGGTGGTCCATGAGGTCGGCCTCCGAACTCAGGGGTGTCCTCCTCTGCGGAGGCTAGGGTGCCAGGCCCGCGGCGCGAGG
>MTPE01000101.1 GCA_002011835.1 Desulfarculaceae bacterium JdFR-95
GGGGGGTTTGAGGAAGATGAGTGGTTCTTCGGGAATGGGGTTTCCCAGTTCGCGGGCGTGTTCGCGGTAGTTCTGGCCGACGCAGACTATTTTGGAGGGTCTGCAGGGTGCCAGCAGGCGCACTTCTTTCACCGGGGCGTATTGGTTGGTGAGCTGGCCGCGGTGGAGGGGTGAGCCTTGGTAGAGGCGTATGCGGCCGGCGTGGTAGAGTCCGTAGTGGACGCGGCGGTTCCAGGCGAAGCGGACGATGGCGCGGCGGGCGGTGATGGTATCTTTGAGGGTGGTCATTTACAGCTCCTTGAGTGCCAGCACGTCTTGCATGTCGTAGAGTCCGGGTTGGCGGCGAGCCAGCCAGAGGGCTGCGCGCAGGGCGCCGTGGGCGAAGGTGTCGCGGCTGTGTGCGCGGTGGGTGATTTCCAGGCGTTCGCCGTGTCCGATGTAGAGGACGGTGTGGTCGCCGACGATGTCGCCGCCGCGGATGACCGAGACGCCGATCTCGTGTTTGGGTCGGGCGCCCACCAGTCCCTGGCGGCCGTGGGTGCAGACCTCCTCCAGTTTCCAGCCGCGGGCGTGGGCCAGCTCTTCCAGGAGCTTGACCGCGGTGCCGCTGGGGGCGTCCTTCTTCTGGTCGTGGTGGGCCTCCACCAGCTCCAGGGCGTAATCTTCGCCCAGGACGCGGGCCACCATACCCACCAGCTTGAACATGAGGTTCATGGCCACGCTCATGTTGGGTGCCACGAGCAGGGGTATGTCCTGGGCGGCGGCTTCCAGTTCCTGGCGCTGTTGGGGGTCGAAGCCGGTGGTGCCCACCACCAGGGCCTTGTGGTGTTTGCGGCAGGCCTGGGCGTGCTGGAGGCTGGCTTCGGGTGCGGTGAAGCTGATGAGCACGTCTGCGTTCTGGGCGGCGGCCTCGGGGTCGTCGCCCACGTTACCGGATGCGCCGGGCACGCCGCAGACCTCGGCCACGGGGCGCCCCACGGCGGGGTGTCCCGGGGCTTCTAAGGCGGCGGCGAGCTCGGCCTGGTCGCTGTTGACCACCACGTGTATGATGCGGCCGCCCATCTTGCCGGCCGCACCGGCTACGGCTATGCGGACCATGGTTCACCTCCTGGAGGCCGCGGGCGGGAGGCCCGGTACTTCTCGCCTCCGGGCCTCCCGCGGGGTTGGGTTCAGAGCACGCCGTTTTCGCTCAGCACCTGGCGCAGCTTTTCGCGGTTGGCCTCGCTCATGGGGCACATGGGCAGGCGCAGTTCGCCCGAGGGCAACAGCCCCATCATCTCCATGGCGGTCTTGACCGGAATGGGGTTAGTCTCGAGGAACATGGCCTTGCACACCGGCAGCAGGTCGTAGAAGCGGCGGCGTGCCTCCTCCAGGTTGCCGTCGAACCAGGCCTGGTGCAGCTCGGCCACCTGGCGGGGCAGGATGTTGCTGACCACACTGATCACGCCCTTGCCGCCCAGGGCCAGCACGGGCAGGATGAGGTTGTCGTCGCCGGAGAGCAGGGTGATGCGGTCGCCGCACAGGCGCATGATCTCGGCCATTTGGCCCACGTTGCCGCTGGCCTCCTTGATGGCCACCACCTCGGGGATGTCCTCGGCCAGGCGGGCCATGGTTTCGGGGGCCACGTTGATACCGGTACGGCCCTGGATGCTGTAGACCACGATGGGCATGGGTGCGGCCTTGGCGATGGCCTTGATGTGCTGGTAGAGGCCCTCGGGGGTGGGCTTGTTGTAGTAGGGGGTGATGTGGAGCACCGCGTCGGCGCCGACNTTCTTGGCGTGGGCGGTCAGGTCGATGGCCTCGGCGGTGTTGTTGGAGCCGGCGCCGGCGATGACCGGTACGCGGCCCCTCACCTGCTCCACGGTGATCTCCACCACCCGCTTGTGTTCTTCGTGGGACAGGGTGGGCGACTCACCGGTGGTGCCCACGGGCACGATGCCGTTGGTGCCGTTTTCGATCTGGAACTCGATCAGGCGGCGCAGGCTTTCCTCGTCCACCTGGCCGTTGCGGAAGGGTGTGACGATGGCCACCAGGGCTCCCTGGAACATGGCTTTCTCTCCTCCTCGTGATGACAGGACTTGCCGCGCCTCGTGTAGTTGCTCACGGTGCCGGCGGTTGGGAAACGAATCGAGGACGCCCGGGGTTCAGGGCTTGATCCAGGCGAAGGCCTCTGCCTGGAGCCGGCCCTGGTAGACGTAGTGTGCCGGTCCCTCCAGGAAGACCTCGCCGAAGCCCTCCTTTCCCTGGGAGAAGTGTACGGTGAGGGTCTCGCCGCTGCGCACGCGCACGGTGACCGGGGGGTTCAGCCAGCCCTTGTGGCCGGCGATCAGGGCCGAGGCCACCGCGCCGGTGCCGCAGGCCAGGGTCTCGTCCTCCACCCCGCGTTCATAGGTGCGGATATGGAGCTCGTCCCCGACCGGCTGGACGAAGTTCACGTTGGTTCCTGCGGGCTGGAAGTGGGGGTGCCAGCGCAGGGCCCGGCCCAGAGACACCACGGGGGCGTCCTCCAGGTCGTCCACCGCCACCACGGCATGGGGCACGCCGGTATTGATGCCGTCCAGGCTCACTTGCTGGCCCTCCACCTCCAGGTTCAGGTCGAAGTAGGGCTCATGGGGGGGGACCATCTCCAGCTTGACCACCCCGCCCTCCCCCACTTCGGCCCGGATGGGCCCGGCCAGGGTGTCGAAGACCATCCGCTGGCCGGCCAGGCCCTGGTCGAAGGCAAAGCGTGCCGCGCAGCGTCCGCCGTTGCCGCACATCTCGGCCGAGGAGCCGTCGGCGTTGAAGAAGTGCCAGCGGAAGTCCACCCTACCCTGCTTGGAATCCACTCTAGCCGATGGGGCCAGCAGAATCAAGCCGTCGGCGCCCACCGAGCGGCGGCGTTGACAGAGGGCGCGGGCCAGGGGGGGCATCAGCTCCGGGGGCACCTGGGACTGTCGGTTGTCGATGAGGATGAAGTCGTTGCCCGTGCCGGTCATCTTGACGAACTCGATGCCGGCCAGCTCCAACAAGCGTCGATAGGTCTGTGCAGGGTCCATGTCTTGCCGTCCTCGTGGGGCTGGGTCCGCCCGCTGCGCTCCGCCCGTTTGAAGTGACACATGGTGGGGTGGCTGTCAAGGGCTGGGGCTGCGGGAAGAAGGCGCCGTGGTTTTGGTCTCAGGCCGGAGTCTCGATGCCCAGGCGCTTCATGCGGCGCCAGAGGGTGGTGCGGTTGATGCCCAGGGCGCGGGCGGCGCGGGTGCGGTTCCAGCCCGCGCGCTGCAGCACCTCCAGCAGGCGGCGGCGCTCCTCTTCTTCGGGAGGCGGGCCGGCGTCGGGCGGGGCCTCTTCGCGCAGGGTCCAGGGCAGGTGGCGCAGGGTGATGATGTCGCCCTGGCAGAGCAGGCAGGCGTGCTCGATGATGTTCTCCAGCTCGCGCACGTTGCCGGGGTAGTCGTAGTTGAGCAGGCGTTCCAGGGCCTCGGGGTCGAAGCGGCAGATGAAGGTGCCGCGCTCCAGGTTCTTCTTGTGCAGCAGGTGGCGTATGAGCAGGGGGATGTCCTGGCGGCGCTCCTTGAGGGGGGGCAGGTAGACCCGGATCACGTTGAGGCGGTAGTAGAGGTCTTCGCGGAACAGGCCCTTTTCCACCTGGTCGTGCAGGGGTTTGTTGGAGGCGGCGATGATACGCACGTCCACCTTGGTGGTCTTGCGCGCGCCCAGGGGGTAGAACTCGCGGTCCTCGATCACGCGCAGGAGCTTGGCCTGCAGGGCCAGGGGCAGCTCGGAGATCTCGTCCAGGAAGATGGTGCCGCCGTCGGCGAGCTGGAAGCGGCCGGGTTTGTCCCGCTCGGCGCCGGTGAAGGCGCCACGGGTGTAGCCGAACATCTCGGACTCCAGCAGGGTCTCGGGCAGGGCGGCGCAGTTGACCTTGATGAAGGGCCGGGCCGCGCGGGGGCTGCGGTGGTGGATGATGCGGGCCAGCAGGTCCTTGCCGGTGCCGGTGGAGCCCTCGATGAGCACGGTGACCGCGCTGGGGGCCACCACCTTGAGTACGTCGAACACGCGTTGTATCTGGGGGCTTTCGCCGATGAAGTCCTCCCACCGGTAAGGGCGGCCCTCGGCCAGGACCTCAGCCAGGCGATAGCCTTGGATGCTTTTCACCGCCCCGTAGATGTTGCCCTCGCTGTCGCGCAGGGGCACCACGCTGACCCGTACCGGTGCCACGGAGCGTCCCTGCTGGCGGATGAAGACGGCCTCGCGTTGGAACTGGCTCTCGCCGGCCTCCAGGGCGCGGGTGAGGGGGCATTCGCCTTCGCACAGGGAGGATTTGAACACCTCGCGGCAGGGGCGTCCCAGGGCCTCCTGGGGGTTGACGCCGCTGATCTGGGCCGCGCCGCGGTTCATGAAGGTGATACGGCCCTCCACGTCCACGGCGATGACCCCGAAGGCCACCGCCTCCAGGATGTGCAGCAGTCTGGTCTCGGGAAGCGAGTGGCTGGGCATGACTCGGTCGTCGGCTCCTTTGTTCCCAGTCTCGGCGAGACGTCGCCAGGGTGTCAACCGCGGTCACTCGTCCCGGCCCAGCTCCAGCCCCTGCAGCACGCCGTGGCAGCGGCAGGCCGTGCCCACCAGCCAGCGTCCGCCCCGGCGGGCGGCCAGACGCCGGCGCAGAGCCACCAGTTCCCGACTCCTCAGCCCCCCCACTCCCGGCGCCAACTGCCGCGAACGCACCACCGCGGTCTGGAACCCGGGCAGGCGCACCGCGGCCAGCAGCTCGAACATGTTGGCGGGTCGGGGACGACCGGTCACGGTACAGGTGGCGGCGGGCTCGGGACAGTCGTCGGGGCAAAGGAAGTTGGCGTGGCTGAAGAACCAGGTGCCATCCGGGCCGGGCAGACGCGAGGCCGCGGACGGCAGACTCTCCACCGGCAGCTCCACCAGGCGTGGGGCCAGGGGGGCCAGCTCGGCCATAAGCCACAGGCCCAACAGGTGCCGCGGCAGGCAGGGCACGATCCACTCTGGGGGACGCGGGCCGGCCAAGGCGCGGCTCACCGCCTCCACGCCCTCGGCCTCCTCCACGGCCACACCCAAGGCCAGCAGCTCCGGGGTGGGACGAGGCTCCACCACCCGCAACACCCGCCCGCCCAGGCGCTGTGCCGCGATCCGGCCGAAGCGTCCTCCCCCCACCACCAACACCTCGGCCAGCTCGGCTTCGGCCGTCCCTCGCCCGATCATGCCCAAGCGAACCACGGTCCTTTCACCCCGCCAGCAGGGCCAAGGTTCCGCCGGCCAGCACCGACAAGACCACCAGCACGGTGATGACCTGGGCCACCAGGTGGAACACCCACACCAACAGGGCCTTGCCCAAGGCCACCCCGTACACACCCTTAATGACGAAGATCACCATCAGGGTCCCGATGGCCCAACCCAGAAGCGTGCCCGGGCCGGCGGCCACCGAGAACAACAAGGACACCAGCCAGCTCACGAACGACCCGGCCAGCGCCGCCAGCACGGCCTTGCCAAAGGTGGCCCCTGGCACCCGCGCCATCTTGGCCCCGGCCCATAGGAACAAGGCCGAGACCATCGCGGCCAGCGCCGCCAACGCCAGCAAGGCGCCAAAGGTCAAGCCCATCAGCACGCCCATCGCCAGCCCCCCTTGCAAAGGCCCAACACCTTGCCGGCCTTTTCAGACATATACCCCAGGCCCAAGGCCGGGGGCAAGCCGGGAGTCCTTCAGTCCAGGAGCAGATGCACCACGCGCAAGGCCAAGGCGGTATAGAAGCCGGCCAACAGGTCGTCGATCACCACCCCCCAGCCTCCGGGCAGGCCCTGGCTGGCGCGGATGCCCATGGGCTTGACGATGTCCAAGAGGCGGAACAGGCCGAAGGCGGCCACCAGGTGCCACCACACCGGCCCGGCCAGGCCGATCAGGGCCAGCAGTTGTCCCGCGGCCTCGTCTATGGTGATCTGGCCCGGGTCCGGCCCGGGGCCGAACAGGCGCCGCTGCAGGGCGGCCTGGCTGGCGGCCACGGCCAGGGTGCTCACCCCGACTACTACGCCCAAGTACCAGGCCCCCTTGAGCGGCGCGCCTCCGGCCA
>MTPE01000140.1 GCA_002011835.1 Desulfarculaceae bacterium JdFR-95
ATGTAATGGCAAATCCCGCAACTATCAAGGGCGATCCCCTCCCCGGCGCTTGACACCCCGCAGGCACCCCCGTACCCTGAAACGAGGGTGGAGGGGGCGTCTCCGGCCAGGGGGCGCCTTGCCAAGCCTGGGCCGGGTTAGCTATATTACAGCTAAATATGGGGTTTCCCGCCTGGTCTCCAGCCGGTGGCCCCCGGGCCGCCCCGATCACAGGGAGGTGTACCTTGCTAGGCATCGCCAGCACCGAACTCGCCTGGGCCTACATCCTCAGCATCCTGGCCGCGATCTTCTGCGTGATCTACGGCGCGGTGAAATGGAACGACGCCGGGCCCTACACCGAGGAGCTCCAGGCCTTGGACGAATGGGCCCCGGAACAGAAGGACTGATCCGGGCGACCGACTCGACCGACATGTCTGTGGCGTCATCCTGAAACCGGGCAGGGGAAGGAGCGGACCATGGCAGTGAAGATCATCCTGGCCTTGGCCTACCTGGTGGTGGTGTTCTGGCTGGGCTACAAGGGCTGGCGCGAGACCCGCGAGGCCAGCGACTACATGCTGGCCGGGCGCAAGATGAACCCCTTCGTCATGGCCATGAGCTACGGCGCCACCTTCATCTCCACCTCGGCCATCATCGGTTTCGGCGGGGCCGCGGCCCTGTTCGGCTTCCCCCTGCTGTGGCTCACCTTCCTCAACATCTTCGTGGGCATCTTCATCGCCATGGTCTTCTTCGGCAAGCGCACCCGGCGCATGGGGGTGTCCCTGGACGCCCACACCTTCCCCGAGCTGTTGGGCCGGCGCTACCAGTCGCGCTTCGTGCAGGGCTTCGCCGGGCTGGTGATCTTCCTGTTCATCCCGGTGTATGCCGCCGCGGTGCTGATCGGCATCAGCCGCATGCTGGAGGTGGGCCTGGGCATCGACTACACCACCGCGCTTCTGTTGTTCACCGCCATCCTGGCGGTGTACGTGATCACCGGCGGGCTCAAGGCGGTGATGTACACCGATGCCTTCCAGGGCTCGCTCATGTTCGTGATGATGGTGATCCTGGTGGTGTTCACCTATGCCAAGCTGGGCGGCATCACCGAGGCCCACCAGGCGCTGACCGACCTAGCCCCCCACATGCCGGCCAAGCTCAAGGCCGGCGGGCTCATGGGCTGGACCCAGGGCGCCCGCTTCGGCACCCCCCTGTGGCTGGTGATCTACACCACCATCGTCTACGGCGTGGGCATCGGGGTCTTGGCCCAGCCCCAGTTGGCGGTGCGCTTCATGACCGTCAAAAGCGACCGCGAGCTCAACCGGGGGGTGTTGTTCGGCGGCATCTTCATCATCGCCATGACCGGGGTGGCCTTCGTGGTGGGGGCGCTGAGCAACGTGATCTTCTTCCGCCAGACCGGCAAGGTGGCCATCGCCGCCGCCGGGGGCAACATGGACAAGATCATCCCCACCTACGTCACCGACATCATGCCCGACTGGTTCGGCATCCTGTTCCTGCTGGCCATGTTTGCCGCGGCCATGAGCACGCTCTCCAGCCAGTACCACGTGGGCGGCACCAGCCTGGGCCGCGACCTGTACGAGAAGGGCCTGGACGCCTCCGGCGGCAACACCGTGACCATCACCCGGGTGGGGGTGGCGGTCACCATCCTGGTCACCCTGATCTGGGGTCTGGTGTTGCCCGGTTCGGTGATCGCCCGGGCCACGGCCTTCTTCTTCGGCCTGTGTGCGGCGGCCTTCCTGCCCATGTACCTCCTGGGCCTGTACTGGAAGGGCATGACCCGGGCCGGGGCCATCGCCTCCCTGGTGGGCGGTTTCTGCACCAGCTTCTTCTACCTCCTGTTCGTGCACACCAAGGAGTCGGCCGCCATCGGGCTGTGCAAGGCCATCTTCGGGGTGGACAGCCTGGCCATGAACGCGGCCAAGGGCAGCTGGGTGTGGCTGTTGCAGTACACCGACCCCAACATCATCGCCCTGCCGGTGTCCTTCATCCTGGCCGTGGTGGTGAGCCTGTTCACCCCCAAGCTGGAGGAGGCTCACATCCAACGTTGCTGGCGGCACCTGTGAGCCGCTGGCCAGACAAAGGGGAGACATCATGACCCCCATGGGAGCCAAGGGGCTGGGGGGAGAGGACAAGGGACCGCCGCGCTGGCCCTGGCTGCTGCTCTTGCTGCTCATCGCCGCCGCCCTGGTGGCGGTGGTGGCCTACTGGGGCGGCGAGGAAGGGAAACCCACGCCCCAGGCCCAGCAGCAACCACTCAAGCCCGGCGCCACGGCCAAAGGCTCTCCTTCCCCCGCCCAGAAGACCCCCGCCCCAGGCAAGGTGCCCCCCGTGCCGGAGAAGGGCCCCAGCGACGTGGTCAAGCTGGGCCCCGAGACCGCCCGCTCCGAGCTGCAGGCCAAGCGCAAGAAGCCCTACGGCCTGGACAAGAGCCTGGACGTGGTGGTGCGCAGCGACGAGCGCATCCAGGTGGGCGACAAGGTGATCAGCGTGGAAGAGCTGCAGCGCAAGCTGGTGGTGGAGCAGCGCGGCGAGGTACTGGAGCGCCCCCTGGAAGGCAAGGGCCGGGTCAGCGCCTGGGGCGTACACCTGGTGCGCCCGGGCGAGAACCTCTGGGACATTCACTACCGCTTGCTGCGCGAGTACCTCAAGAGCCGCGGCGTGATCCTGCCCCCCGACGCCGACCAGCCCAACCCCCAGGGCTACAGCTCGGGCGTGGGCAAGATCCTCAAGTTCGCCGAGCACATGGTGGGGGTCTACAACCTCAAGACCGGCAAGATGTCCAGCAACCTCGACCTGCTGGAGCCGGGCCAGAAGGTGGTGGTGTTCAACCTGAGCGAGATCTTCGAACAGCTCTCCAAGATCGACCCCCACGACCTGTCCGGGGTGATGTACGACGGGCGGGTGCTTTTGTTCCCCGCGGCCAAAGGAACCAAGGAGAAGCAAAAGGGTGAGTGACAAGCCCATCGGAATCGTACACGATCCCCTGTTCCAGGAGCACGACCCCGGCTCCTTCCACCCCGAGTCCCCCGCGCGCCTGGTGGCCATAGACCGGGCCCTGAACGAGTGGGCCGGCCGTGAGGTGCTGCAGCCCATCCTCTTGCGCGAGGCCACCCGCGAGGAGCTGGCCCGCGTGCACCGCGACTCCCACCTGGAGCGCGTGGCCGCCACCGAGGGCAAGCGCGCCTCCCTGGACCCCGACACCCAGACCTCGCCCGCCTCCTACCGCGCCGCCCTGGCTGCGGCCGGCAGCCTGATCGACCTGTGTGACGCCGCCCTGGAGGGCCGGGTGGCCCACGGCGCGGCCCTGGTGCGGCCCCCCGGCCACCACGCCACCCCTACCCGGGCCATGGGCTTCTGCCTGTTCAACAACGTGGCCGTGGCCGCGGCCCACCTGGTGGAGGCCCGCGGCCTGGAGCGGGTGCTGATCGTGGACTGGGACGTGCACCACGGCAACGGCACCGAGGAGATCTTCTACGAAGATCCGCGGGTGCTCTACTTCTCCACCCACCAGTCGCCCTTCTACCCCGGCACCGGGGCGGTGGGCTCGGTGGGCCGCGGCGAGGGCGAGGGCTACACCCTCAACGTGCCCCTGTACGCGGGCCAGGGTGACTCCACCTTCGTGCGCATCTTCGAAGACCTGCTCCTGCCGGTGGCCAACGCCTTCCGGCCCCGGTTCATCCTGGTCTCGGCTGGCTTCGACGCCCACCGCGCCGACCCCCTGGGCGGCATGCGCCTGACCGCGGCCGGCTACGGCGCCCTCACCGCGGTGCTCAGGGACATCGCCGACGAGCACTGCCCGGGATGCATCGTCCTGGCCCTGGAGGGCGGCTACGACCCGCCCGCGGTGGGGCGCTCGGTGGTGGCCTGCCTGGAGGTGCTGGCCGGCCGCAGCGACGGCGCCGAGGTGCGCCAGGCCGCCTCCCAGGCCCAGGCCCCGGAGGTGCTGCGCCAGGCCCAGGCCACCGCCGGCCGCTACTGGAAGGTGTTCTGAAGCCCTCCCGCCCCACCCAGGCGCCGCAGCCGTCGACACGGAGCCCCTTTGTCTCCNCTCACCCTCCGCCCGGGCGGGCCGGGGACGCGGCTCTCCGCCGGTGCCGCCGCGGCGGCCGTCCGGGGGTGTGGACACACATGCGCAGCCGGGAGGGCCGCCGCCTCAGGCGCACCCCCCAAAGACATCCCCGGCCGGGAGGAGCCGGGCAATTCCCCGCCTCAGCCAAACCCGACCGCGGAGTGAACCGCCCCGGGGGGAACCGAGCCTCTAGTGGCGCAGGAACAGCTCCGGCAGGATCAGGGAGATCTGGGGCACGAAGGTCACCACCAGCACGCAGGCCAACAACAGGAGCAGAAACGGCGCCGTGGCCCGCGCCACCGTGGTCAGCGGCTGGCCGGTCAGACCCATGGCCACGAACAGGTTCAGGCCGAAGGGCGGGGTGAGGAAGCCGAACTCGATCACCAGCACCATCACGATGCCGTAGTGCACCAGGTCGATGCCGAAGCGGTTGAGCGTCTCCAAAAACAGGGGCGAGAGGATGATCATGGCGCTCACGTCGTCCATCACCGTGCCCATGAGCAGAAACAGCACCGCCACCAACAGCAGGAACAACCACCAGGAGTCCACCAGCCCGATGATGTAGTCCGCCACCTTCACCGGAAGCTGCTCCGCGGTCAGCAACCACACGAAGGTCATGGCGCAGGCCAGGATGAACAACAGACAGGCACTGAGCACCCCGGCCTCGCGGCAGACCACGAAGAGCTTCCGCCAACTCAGCTCGCGATAGACCAGGAACTCCACCGCCAAGGCATAGACCACGCTCACCGCCGCGGCCTCGGTGGGGGTGAACAGCCCGGTGTAAATGCCGCCCAACACGATCACCGGCAACATCAGGCCCCAGGCCCCCTCCCGCACGATGCGCCAGGCCTCGGCCGCGCTGTAGCGCCGGGTGTGGCGCCAGTCGTGACGCCGGGCCTGCACGTAGGTGTAGGCCAGCAGGGTGAGCCCGATCAGAACTCCGGGCAGGATGCCGGCCATGAACAACTGCGCCACGCTCACGTTCATGACCAGGCAGTAGAGGATCATGGGGATGGAGGGCGGGATCACGATGCCCAGGCTGCCGGCCGAGGTGATCAGCCCGGTGGTGAAGTCCTTGTCGTAGCCCTCCTTGAGCAGGGCGGGGAACATGATGGAACCAATGGCCACCACCGTGGCCGGCGAGGAGCCGGACAGGGCGGCGAAAAACACACAGGCCACCACCGTGGCCATGGCCGCACCACCCCGGAAGCGCCCCACCACCAGGTTCATCACCTCGATCAGCCGCCGCGCCATGGCCCCAGCGGTCATGATGCCCCCGGCCAGGATGAAGAAGGGGATGGCCAACAGCACCGAGTTGTCCAGGGCGTTGAAGAGCTGCTGCACCAGGATGGTCAGGGGGGTGTGGGTCCAGGTGAGCAGCACCAGGGCGGTGGTGGCCGCCAGCAGGATACTGATGGGCATGCCCAGAAGGAGCAGGGCCAGGAAGCATATCACCAGGGTGGCTATCATGACTCGGCCTCGCCTTTCTCCTCCAGGGGCAGCCCCCGCACCAGGCCCAGACCGTGACGCCAAGCCTGCAGGAGCAGGCGCAGGCTCAGGGTGGCGCTGAACACGGCGATGGGTAGATAGGCCCAGAACATGGGCAGGCCCATGGCCGCGCTGGTGGTGCCGAAGCGCCGCATCTTGAGCGCGTGCTCCCAGGCCAGCCAGGCCACGGTGGTGAACAACACCGCCCCGATCAGGGCCCCGGCCAGGCGCATGGCGTGACCGGTGCGATCCCCCACCCGGGCCACCACGTAGTCCATGGAGAAGTGCATGCCGTACTTCACCCCCAGGCTGGCGCCCAGGAAGGTCAGGAACACGCAGAAGTAGCGGCTGAACTCCTCGAACCAGGTGAAGCTGTGGTTGAAGAGGTAGCGGGTCACCACCTCCACGAAGGCCATCAGCGCCAGCCCCAACAGACCCAGGGCCAGCACCCCTTCCTCGAGATAGTTGAGTGCGCGCAAGACTCGTCGCATGGCTCAAGCTA
>MTPE01000139.1 GCA_002011835.1 Desulfarculaceae bacterium JdFR-95
CTCCCGCTCGTTCGCCCATACATCAGCGGCGATCCGCCGCCATCCGGCTCGGTCTTCTCGCGGCCTTTCATGCCAGCGTCGAGCCTCCGTTCTCGTGGCCCCGCAGAACGCAATTCCCGATTCGGCAGCGGCTCTACCCGCGCCGGCGCCCCGCTTACTGCCTCCCGCCCGTCCGCCCATCCATCTGCGGCGATCCGCTGCGACTCCGGCCGGGTCCTTCCGCGGCCTCCCATGTCTATGTCGAGCCTCCGTTCTCGTGGCCCGCAGAACCTCATTCCCGATCCGGTAGCGGTTCTACCCGCACCGACACCTCGCTTACTGCTTCCCGCTCGTCCGCCCATACATCAGCGGTGATCCACCGCCCGCCTAGCGGCCCACGATGGTGGCCAGTTTCTCGTCGGCGGCGATCTGTTGGGGCGAGCCGGCGAACAGGATCTCGCCCCGTTCCACCACGTAGGCGCGGTCCACCACCTTGGCGGCGTTGCCCAGGTTGGACTCGGCCAGGATGATGGAGATGCCCATGTCGCGGATGCGGCGCATGGCGTCGGAGAAGTGGCGCACCACCAGGGGGGCCAGGCCCTCGAAGGACTCGTCCAGCAGCAGCAGGGTGGGGCTGAGGGCCAGGGCCCGGGTGATGGAGACCATCTTCTTTTCGCCGCCGGAGAGGTTCTCGCCGCGTCGTTCCCACAGCTCCTGGAGCTTGGGGAAGATGCGGAAGCCCTGTTCGATCTGGAAGTGGTTGCCCTCTTGGCGCTCCTCGGTGACCCAGATNCCGAGCTGGATGTTTTCNGCCACGGTGAGGTCGGGGAAGACGCGGGCGTCCTCCGGGGAGTAGGCCAGGCCNATGAGCACGCGNTTGCGGGTGGGTGCGCGGGTGATGTCCTGGCCCTGGAAGCGGATGCTGCCCTGCTGGGGGCGGTAGAGGCCCAGGATGCACTTGAGGATGGAGCTCTTGCCCGCGCCGTTGCGGCCCAGCAGGCCCACGATCTCGCCCCGGTCCACCTGCAGGGAGACCGAGCGCAGGATGTGGGTCTTGCCCACGAAGAAGTCTATGTGGTCCACCTCAAGCAGCATTGTCCTCGCTCACGCCGAAGAGGGTTTCGCGCACCAGGGGGTCTTGCATGACCGCCTCGGGTTTGCCGTCGGCCAGGATGTGTCCCCCGGCCAGGACCATGACCCGGTCGGTATATTCGGAGACGATGTCCATGTCGTGTTCGATGATCAGGGTGGCGGTGCCGCGCTGGGAGATGGCGGCGATGATGGTGTCCATGACCTTGAATTTGTCCGCCGTGGCCACGCCGCTGGTGGGCTCGTCCAGCAGCAGGAAGCGGGAGCGCAGGGCGAAGGCCATGGCCGTGTCCAGGATCTTCTTGTCGCCTTCGCTCAGGTCGGCGGCGGGCAGATCCGCCAGGTGGTCCAGGTGGAAGGTGGCCAGTATCTCCATGGCCTCGGCCGTGGCCTGGTGGTAGGANGCGGCGGGCTTGAAGAAGCGGCCCAGGCGGCCGGTGACCGAGAAGACGCAGTTGCGCACGTTGTCCAGGACGCTGAGNTCCTCGAAGAGCTGGGTGATCTGGAAGTTGCGGGCCACGCCCAGGGCGATGCGGCGGTAGGGGGGCGCGGTGGTGATGTCGCGGCCGGAGAGCAGAATACGGCCGGCGTCGGGGCGCAGGTGGCCGCTGATCAGGTTCACCAGGGTGGTCTTGCCCGCGCCGTTGGGGCCCAGCAGGGCCACCACCTCGTTTTCGGCCACGGTGAAGCTCACCCCGTCGATGACCAGGAAGCGGCCGAAGGACTTCTTGAGATCGCGCACCTCCAGCATGGCCTAGCTCCCCTGTGTGCGGTGGCGGCCGGCCAGGCGGCTGCCCAGGGCGTAGAGGCCGCCGGTCACCCCGCCGGGCAGGGCCAGCACCAGGAAGATGAGGGTGGCGCCCACGATGAGCATCCAGTATTCGGTGACCGCCACCGCGTACAGTCTGAGGTAGGTGAAGAGCATGGCCCCCACGATGGGGCCCTCGAAGATCACGAAGCCGCCCAACAGCACCATGTAGACGATTTCGCCGGAGAAGACCCAGTTGGAGATCTCCGGGGTGATGTGCCCGTTGACGAAGCTCCACACCCCGCCGGCCAGGCCGCTGAAGGTGCCGGAGATGACGAAGGCGTACCAGCGGAAGCGCTTGACCCGGATGCCGATCATTTCCGCGCGCAGCTCGTTGTCGCGCGTGGCCTGCAGGGCCTTGCCGAAGGGCGAGTTGACGATGGCCAGCATGAGCAGGGTGGCGGCGGCGAAGATGCCCGCCACTACGTAGTAGTAGGGGCCGGAGAGGAACTGGAAGCGGCGCATGCCCTCCAGCTCGTGGCCGAAGAAGGTGGGGATGGGGATGCGGATGCCGTCCGAGCCGCCGGTGTAGTAGTAGGCTTTCTCCAGCACCGCGAACAAGAGCATGGCCAGGGCCAGGGTGAGGATGGAGAAGAAGATGCGGGTGTGGCGCACGCAGACGAAGCCGAACAGGGCCGAGACCGCGGCCGAGACCAGGATGGCGGCCAGCATGGCNTTCTCGAAGGAGAAGTAGTCGGGCAGGTACATGTAGAGNAGGCCCACGGCATAGGCCCCGGCGGCGAAGTAGGCGCCGTGGCCGAAGGAGAGCACCCCGGCATAGCGCAGCAGCAGGTTCAGTCCCAGGGCCAGGATGGCCAGCGACAGGCCGGTCTCCACCAGGGTGAGGTGGTAGGGGCTGAGCAGGTGGGGCAGCAGG
Organism: Desulfarculaceae bacterium JdFR-95; assembly: GCA_002011835.1. Lineage (GTDB taxonomy): Bacteria > Desulfobacterota > Desulfarculia > Desulfarculales > Desulfarculaceae > Desulfocarbo. Next base: position 2,754 of record MTPE01000139.1, read on the forward strand.
AGCAGCAGCACCGCGCCGCCCAGGTAGGCGAGGGCCCGTGGTGTCTTGAGTCGCTTCATGGCGGCGCCTCCCCTAGCGGTGACCGAACAGGCCCTCGGGCCGGATGACCAGGATCACCACTGCGATGAGAAAGAGCAGCGGCATCTCCATCTCGGCGAAGAAGGCCACGGTGAAGGGACGAGTGAGTCCTACGATGAGCGAGCCCAAAAGCGCCCCCTTCAGGCTGCCCAGCCCGCCCACCACCACCACGATGAAGGCCATGATCAAGGGTTCCATGCCCATGCCCAGCACCGCAGGGGTGGTGGGCACCACCAGGGCTCCGGCCAGGCCGGCCAGCCCCGCGCCCAGCACGAAGGCCACCACCGTGAGGCGGCGCATGGGTATGCCCATGGCCTCGGCCATGTCGCGGTCCTGTTCGATGGCCCGCAGCATGATGCCCAGACGGGTCTTGACCATCAGCCACCAGATGAAGGCGCCCACCACCGCGGTGGCGGCCATGACGAACAGGAAATAGACCGGGTAGGTGTGGCCCAGGATCTGCACGCTGCCCATGGCGTCGAAGGGGGCCGAGGCATAGCGGCTCTCCCCTCCGAAGACCAGCTTGATCAGGTCTTCGATCAGCAGGAGGATGCCGAAGGTGATGAGTAGCTGGTACTCCAGGGCGCGGCGGTACATGTGCTTGAGGAGGGTGGTCTCCAGCACCAGGCCCACCGCCCCGGCCAACAACACCCCGCCCACGGCCGCGGCCAGCAGGGTGAGGGCCACGGGCTGGTGGGCCATGAGGGCGATGAGGTAGGCGGCCATGAACCCGCCCACGGCATAGAGCGAGCCGTGGGCCAGGTTGAGGATACCCATCACCCCCAGGATGATGGACAGCCCCAAGGAAGTGAGGAACAAGAAGGCCGCGAAGTACAGTCCGTTGAGGGCGTAGATCAGGCCCATGATGCCGCGCTCTCCCCTGGGCGGGTGGAGGGGTGGCCCCGCCGCCGGGGTGGGGGAGACCCCGGCGGCGGGGNGAGGGAGAAGATCACACCTTCCAGCTCTTGATCCAGTCCTCGGTGCGGATACCCGCGGGGGCGTTCACCTGGAAGGAGGGGAAGACCATCATGGTCTTGGGGTCCAAGACAGGGAAGGGGAACTCTTTGGTCTTCTTGGTGAGCCCCACCAGGCAGTCCTCGCGGGCGTTGTGGTCGGCGTCGATCACCAGGTAGCCGCTGGGGGTCTCCAGACTCAGGTTGCCCAGGGCCTTGGCGATCTCCTCAATGGTGGGCCAGCCGCCCACCAGGGAGGCCGCCTTCTCCACCGCGGTCTTGTAGGAGGCGATGGCCTGGAAGGCGTGATAGGAGGGATAGGTGGGGTATTTGCCGTAGCGCTTCTTGAACTCACTGACGAACCACTTGTTGAGGGGCCACTTGTCCCACGCCGGATAGAGGAAGTAGTGGGCCCCGGCGCAGCAGATGAACTGGCCTTCGGGGAAGTCGGCGCCGATCTCCTGGGGATAGGGCTCGCCGCGGCTCATGGCCAGCTTGGCCTGCTTGAACAGGCCGGCGCCCATGGCCTGCTTGATGAAGGTCACCGCATCCCCGCCCCACAGGGAGGTGTGGATGATCTCGGCGCCAGAGCCCATCAGGGCGCTGACGTGGGCGGTGAAGTCGGTGGTGAAGATCTTGGGCCAGAGGGTCTTGACCACCTCCACCCCGGGGATGAGCTTCTTGATGGCCAGCTCGAAGATGTGCCAGGAGTCGCGCCCCCAGGCGTAGTCCTGGTTGATGGCCGCGATCTTCTTCACGTTGGGCATGTACTTCTTGATGGCCAGGGCCAGCGCGATGTTGTCCTGACCCAGGTGGGCGGCGGTGCGGAAGCCGAGCTGGAACTTGGGCACCTTGAAGGGGGTCTTGCGCCCCTCCATGAGCACATGGGTGCCGCAGTCGTAGGCCAGCATCAGCCCGCCCAGCTCGTCGGACAAGGGCAGCACCGCCTTGCAGTCCCCGGAGGAGATGTAGCCCAGGATCACGTCCACCTTGTCCTCCAGGATCAGCTTGCGNGCCAGCTCCACCTGGGTCTTGGCCCCGCCGGCCTCGTCCAGGCTGATGAGCTCGATCTTGCGGCCCAGGATGCCGCCCTTCTTGTTGTAGACGTCGGCCATCATCTTNTAGGCGTTGTCACCGGGGATGCCGAAGGGCCCGGCCGCCGGCCCGGAGAGGAAGCTGATGGCCGCCACTTTGATGGGGGTCTTGGGGATGCCCCGCTTCTTGGCCGCCCGCGCCTCCGGCGGCCCGGCCAAAAAGAGCCCGCCCGCAGCCAGGCCCAGCCCGGCCGCGCCAGCCTTCTTGAGAAACTCCCTGCGGTCGTTGCTCTCTGGCTTGTTGCCCATGTGCTCCCTCCCAAACGCGAATTAGGGTTCGTATAGCCCAGCCGGGGCCCGTCTCCCCGGACGATGGCTTTGCCGACGGAAGGACGCTGTGCTGCCAGGGTGTGTGGACGCGGATTTCCCCCCGCGGCAGCGGTTCATGCTTCAGTGATGTTGAACACAGAGGCAGGCAAAGGGCGTGCCACAGGGGTATCGAGGGGTAAGGTGTTGATTATTGTTGAACAAAAGGGGGTATCGGCTGGCGGAATGGCTGCAGAAGGGCAACGGAAAGCCGACCGAACGTTACGATTTTTCTGGTTTTAGTCAGCGAGATCGGTAGGTTGTCTGACCTATTGCATGATTGCAATAGTATTGCCTTTTTGCAACAGGCCCCGCAACCCCAAACGCCCCATCTTGCGCCACAGGGTGGTGGGATGAATCCCCAGACGACGCGCCGCCTCGGCCAGGCTGGCCGAGCGCTCCACCGCGGCCTGGATCATCTGCGCCTCCAGCCGCGACACCGCCTCCTTCAGACCCAGCCCCTCCTCCAGGGGGTCGCGGCCGGCCACACCGGTGGTGCGGAACTCGCCCGGCAGGTCGCCCAGGCCGATGCTCTCCCCCTCGCTCATCACCGCCATNCGCTCCACCAGGTTGATCAGCTCGCGCACGTTGCCCGGGTAGTCGTAGGCCATCAGCGCGTCCAGCACCTCCGGCTCCAGGCGCTTGTCCACCCCCCGCGCCTGGTTGAGCCGGGCCAGGTGGTGCAGGGCCAGGGCCGGGATGTCCTCCCGCCGCTGGCGCAAGGGAGGGATGTGCAGGGGCACCACGTTGAGGCGGTAATATAGGTCCTCCCGGAAGCGGCCCTCGGCCACCAGCTCCTTGAGGTCGCGGTGGGTGGCGGCGATGATACGTACGTCCACCTTGGTGGGCCGGGTGTCGCCCAC
>MTPE01000061.1 GCA_002011835.1 Desulfarculaceae bacterium JdFR-95
GTCAAGGCTGGCCCCCGGCCACCCTAGTTGGGCTCATGGCCTTGACCGGGCCGGCCCGGGATGAACAAGATCGGGCGTTCGTCTTTGCGAGGAAAATGATATGAAAAGGGATACCACACGGATTCACGGCCTCGGTATTCCGGTTGTGGTCCAAGTGAAGAACCATATCATTTTCCTCGCAAAGACGACGAAATATCATCCCTTCTCCTGTGCTGACGGCCTGGGCGGCGATCCCAAGGTGCCTGTCTCTCCGCCATCTGCCGGATGAGCCGTCTTTCGGGCAGAGCGGGCCGGGCGGGTGAGTCATGAAGCTCCTGTCCATCGTGGGGGCGCGGCCCCAGTTCATCAAGGCCGCGGTGATCTCGCGGGCCGCGGCCGCGGCCGGGGTGGAGGAGGTGGTCCTGCACACCGGCCAGCACTTCGACCACAACATGAGCCGGGTGTTCTTCGAGGAGCTGGCCCTGCCCCGGCCCCGCCACCACCTGGGCATCCACTCCCAGAGCCACGCCCGGATGACCGGCCGNATGATGGAGGCCATGGAACCGATCCTGGCCGCCGAGGCCCCGGACTGGGTGCTGGTCTACGGCGACACCGACTCCACCNTGGCCGGTGCCTTGGCCGCGGCCAAGCTGGGTCTGCCCCTGGCCCACGTGGAGGCGGGGCTCAGGTCCTTCAACCGGGCCATGCCCGAGGAGATCAACCGCCTGGTGGCCGACCGGGTGAGCTGGCTGTTGTTGTGCCCCACCACCGCGGCCATGCACAACCTGGCGCGAGAGGGCGTGGCCGTCGGACCGGACCTGGCCGGACGGGACGGCCTGGCCCGCCTGCAACGCGAGCCCGTGGTCGTGAGCCGCGACCGTCCCCTGGCGGTGCGGGTGGGAGACGTGATGTTCGATGCGGCCCGGTTCTACGCCCGCCGCGCCCGGGAGGTGAGCCGCCTGCCCCGGGAGCTGGGCCTGCGCAAGGGGGGGTATCTGTTGGCCACCATCCACCGCGCCGAGAACACCGACCAGCCTGCGCGCCTGCGCGCCATCTGGGAGGGGCTGTGCCTGGCTGCGGAAGAAGAGCCGGTGGTGTGGCCGGTGCATCCCCGCACGCGGGCGGCCCTGGCCGGGCTGGGGCTGGGGGAGCGGCCGCCGGCGGGGATGATGCTCCTGGAGCCGGTGGGCTACCTGGACATGGTGGCCCTNGAGCTGGGCGCNCGGGCCATCCTCACCGACTCGGGCGGGGTGCAGAAGGAGGCGTTCTTCTTCGGCCGGCCTTGTGTCACAGTGCGGGGGGAGACCGAGTGGGTGGAGCTGGTGGAGGCGGGCTGGAACCGGCTGGTGCCGGCGCAGGCTGAGGCCATCGCCCGCGCCGCGGCCCAGGCCCGAACGCCGGAGGGGGCCCCTCCCCTGCTCTACGGCGACGGGCGGGCGGGGGAGAAGGTCGTGGCCTTGTTGGCGCGGCTTGGCCGCGCTTGCGCCACGTAGCTTCCCGTACGGATCGGGTCCGCAGGCTTGGTTGCGGGGTGAGGAGGGAACCAGCCGCCAGGCCCGCGGCTTCAGTCCTGGTCCAGGATCTTGCGTACCGTGACCGCCAGCACGTCCAGGCTGTAGGGCTTGGCCAGGAAGTGGGCGTGTGGGGGCAGGTCCAGGGGGTCTCCACGTCGGTTGCCGCTGTGGCCGCTGGAGACGATGATCTTGATCCCCGGCTTGAGGGCCAGCAGGCGGGTCATGGCCTGTTGGCCGGTCATGCGGGGCATGACCAGGTCCAGGACCACCAGGTCTATATCGTCGCGGTGTTCCTGGAACACCTCCACCGCCTCTATNCCGTCGCGCGCGGTGAAGATGCGGTAGCCCATGCTGCCCAGGGCCTCGGAGAGCATCTCCAGGATGTGCTCCTCGTCGTCCACCAGCAGTATCCCCTCGTGGCCCTTGGGTTCGGCTGGGACAGGGGCCGGCTGAGGGCCGAGCTTGGCCTCCTCCTGTACCACGGGCAGGTAGAGGCGGAAGACCGAGCCTTCGCCGGGGGTGGACTCCGCCTCCATCCAGCCCTGGTGCTGGGTGATGATGCCATAGGCGGTGGAGAGCCCCAGGCCGGTGCCCTGACCGGTGGGTTTGGTGGTGAAGAAGGGTTCGTAGATGCGCTCCAGCACCTCCGGCTCCATGCCGCAGCCGGTGTCGGCGATGGTGATCTCCAGGAAGCGTCCCGGGTAGGCCAGGGCCGAGGAGGCGATGTCCTCGTGGCGCAGGGTCACCTCCCGGGCCTGGATGCGGATGTGGAAGCTGTCGGGTGAGTGGGCCTGTTCCTCNTGCTCCGGCGCGCCACTCAGCCGGTTCATGAGGGCNTCGNGGGCGTTGACCAGCAGGTTCATGATCACCTGGCTCATCTGGGCTTCGTCCGCGTTGACCAGAGGCAGGTTGGGCGGCAGGTCCAGGCTCACCTCTATGCGCCGGTCGATGGTCTCCCGCACCAGGGCCACGCTCTCCCGGATCACCTTGGCCATGTCCAGAGGCTTGAGGTGGCGTTCGGCCTTGCGGCTCATGGTGAGCAACTGCTTGGTCACGGTGGCGGCGCGCTGGGCCGCGGTGATGGCGTTGTCCAGGTAGCGACGGCCGGGGTGGTCGTGGGGCAGGCCCTTGCTCACCAGCTCCAGGTTGCCCAGCATGCTGGTGAGCAGGTTGTTGAAGTCGTGGGCCACGCCCCCGGTGAGGGTGGCCAGGGCCTCCATCTTCTGGGCCTGCATGAGTTGTTCTTCCAGGCGGCGTTGCTGGCGACGGTTGAGGATGTGTTCGGTCACGTCGCGGGCCGAGCCGCGCACATAGGGTTCGCCGCCCTCCTCGCGCACCAATTGGTTGCGGTACTCCAGGAAGCGCTGTTCCCCCTGCTTGGTGAGGCTGACCAACAGGCCGGCGGCTTGGCCCTTTTCCTGTATCTCGGGCAGATACCGGTTGAAGAAGTCGTGGTGGTATTCGGGGGGGATGATACGGGTCACGCTGCGGCCCAACAGCTCGTCCACCTGGTAGCCCAGGGTGCGCGTCACGGCCCGGTTCACGCTGAGGAAGCGTCCTTCCAGGTCGTGGGTATAGATGAAGTCGCTGATGTTGTCCACCAGCTCGCGGTAGCGGCGCTCGCTGGCGGCCAGGCGCTCGGCCGCCTCCTTGCGCTCGGTGATGTCCATGAGCGAGGCCACGGTATAGGTGGTGCCGGGGATCATCTGCACCGTGTTGAGCACGTGACGGCGGTTGCCGTGGCGGTCGATGAAGGTGAACTCGTACTGCGTGGGGGGCTGGCCACCCTTGCGGCGCTGGTGGTGATACTCCTCCATTCGCTTGAGGTCGGCCGGGTCCACGAACTCCTGCCAGCGCCGTTTCCCCTCCAGCTCCTCCTTATGATAGCCGCAGAGCTGGGCGAAGCGCTCGTTGACCATGACCATGGTGGAATCGGCCGCGATGAGCACCATGGCGGTGCCGGTGTACTCGAAAGTGGTGCGATACCAGCGTTCGCGCTCCAGGAGTCGCGCCTCCAGCTCGGCCCGCCGGCGCACCTCCTCCTCCAGGCTGCGGCGGGCCTGCTCGGCGCGGCGGATGGAGCCTTCCAGGCCGGTGAGCATCCAGGCCACCGATATGGTCACCACGCAGTTGAGGGCCAAAAAGGTGATACCCGAGGCCAGCCACTGGGTGGGGGTCCGGCCCAGTGCCTCCAGCTCCGGCCATAAACCCATCTTGAGCATGACCCCAGCTGCGATCATGGTGAGGAAGTTCAGCCCCAGGGCCACCAGAGCCGCGCGCAGGCCCAGCAAAGCGCCGGTGATCACCACGAACGAGAAAAGAAATGGGGGCCCTCCGCTGAAGGGCCCCTTGAAGACGATCACTCCGACCCCGAAAAAGTACAGGATGCAAGAGACCAGCAGGGCGCGGAAACGGAAGGGAGCTCGTCGATTCACCAGGAGGAAAATGGTGGCAGTATAGCCGATCAGGTCCACCACCACCAGGCCCCAACACCCCTCGTGCACCAGCAGAGCGATGATGTAGGCCAAGGCCGGGATGCCCATCAGGACCCCAGACCAGGCCACTGCGTCCACCAGGCGCTCCCGCCAGCGGAGCAGTTCGTCTCCCGGCTGGGTTTGCAGGTCTCCTCCTGAGGGTTCTTCTCTCAAGCCCAGCCGGACCAGCAGCTTCTCACCCAAGGAGCGAACAAAGTTGGGCATGCAGGCTCACTCGCTCAAGGCTGAGACACGAAACCGCCTCCCCCTTGCCAGGGGGGAAATCTCCCCGTGTCCGCGAGGCAATACCGCGAATTATGACTATTATTCTATACTATCGGACGAACTTATGCTTCCTCACGCTTGCGCAAAGGGATCATTCAGTATGATGGTTTCCTCCCGGGCCGGTCCCACACTGACCAAGGCGAGGGGAGCGCCGGCCAGCGCGGTGAGGCGTTCCAGATATGCCCGGCAGTTTGCGGGCAGGTCTTGGTAGTGGCGCACCTCTCTGATGTCTTCCTTCCAGCCCGGCATCTCCTCGTACACGGGACGGCACTGGGCCAGACGGGTGAGTGAGGCGGGCATGCTTTGGATCTGTTCACCCTCGGGAGTCTGGTAGGCGGTACAGATATAGAGTTTGTCCAGCCCGGTGAGCACGTCCAGTTTGGTCACGCACAGGCCCCTGATGCCCGAAAGGCGCACGGCGGTACGGACCACCACCATGTCCAGCCAACCGCAGCGCCGGGGGCGGCCGGTGGTGGCGCCGAACTCGGCCCCCTTCTCACGCATCCAGAGTCCGGTCTCGTCCTCCAGCTCGGTGGGGAAGGGCCCGCCGCCCACGCGGGTGGTGTAGGCCTTGACCACCCCCAACACCGAGGTGACCCGGGTGATGCCCACCCCCGCCCCGGCGCAGACCGTGCCCGCCACCGGGTTGGAGGAGGTGACGAAGGGATAGGTGCCGTGGTCCAGGTCCAGGTGGGTGCCCTGGGCGCCCTCGAACAGCACCGAGCCGCCTTGGGTGAGCAGTTGGTCCAGCTCCAGGGACACGTCGGTCATGAACGGCCGCAGGCGCTCGCCAAAGGCCAGATACTGTTCATAGACCTGCTGTGGGTCCACGGGCTGGGCCTGGAAGTAATTCTGGAGCCAGAAGTTCTTCTCCCGGCAGTTGGCCTCGATCTTCTCCCGCAGCAGCTCCGGCTCGGTCAGGTCCACCACCCGCACCCCGGTACGCGCGGCCTTGTCCTCGTAGCAGGGACCTATGCCGCGGCCGGTGGTGCCGATGGCGCCCTTGCCCTTGGCCTTCTCCCGGGCCAGGTCCAGGGCGCGGTGGTAGGGCAGGATCAGGTGGGCGCGTTCGGACAGGCGCAGCCGCTCGGGGGACACCGGGTGTCCCCGCTCGGCCAGGCGGTCCATCTCCTCCAACAGCACCTGGGGGTCCACCACCACCCCGTTGCCGATGAAGCACTTCTTGTCCGGGTGCAGGATGCCCGACGGTATGAGGTGGAAGATGAACTTCTCCCCCCCCACCACCAGGGTGTGGCCGGCGTTGTTGCCCCCCTGGAAGCGCACGATGCCCTGGGCCCGCTCGGTGAGCAGGTCCACCACCTTGCCCTTGCCCTCGTCCCCCCACTGCGTGCCGATGACCACCACACAAGCCATGCTACGTTTCCTTGAAATGCTGGGATGATGGCTCCCCAAAACCCTCAAAACCCCGAGTACCCTACCCTCAGCCGCCAAAGTTGTCAAACCGGGGAGCACAGCCGGTTGCCCCCGCCCCCGAGCATGATATATATTTGCCTGGCCGAGCGGGAGTAGCTCAGTTGGCCAGAGCATCGGCCTTCCAAGCCGAGGGTCGCGGGTTCGAATCCCGTCTCCCGCTCCAATGATCTCANTTATGTTAGTGAAGACAAACGCGCTCTTTCGCTGCCTGGGCGAATGCCCGTGGCGANTGTTTCNAAGGGCGTCACCACCGCGGCTACCCTCCTACCTCTATCTAANAGTCTCTCCATCGCTGCGCCGGCCCCCGCCGTAAACTCCTAAAACAGCCCAACGGACCGGGCGGGGCAAACGT
>MTPE01000405.1 GCA_002011835.1 Desulfarculaceae bacterium JdFR-95
CGCCGGCGGCGGGCCTCCTCCCCNCCCCCGCCCCCACCGCGGCCGGGAAGAGCCCCCTCCCGCGAGGGCGGCCCCGCCCCTGAAGGCGACCCCATCCCCGGAGGAGGAACCGCGGCCAAGCCCATCCCTGGGCGGGGATGTCCTGGAGCCGGCGATCGGATTTGAACCGATGACCTGCTGATTACGAATCAGCTGCTCTGCCGCTGAGCTACGCCGGCGGGAAGACGGCAATCTCTTATACCCGCCCCGCCGGGCGGCGTCAAGGCCGCCAAGGAAGCCTCCTCCCGGCCTCAGACGCCAGACTGCATCTGCAGCCAGATCGCCTCCAGCTCCTTCATCTGTTGGTTGAGCGTGCGGACGTGCTCCAGGAGCAACAGTGCGGCGCGACGGGCCTGGCGCTTCTGCAGGGCCCGCAGGATGAGGCGGTGTTCCTCGTCCTTGTGCAGGATCAAGTGACGGGGCTTGAGGGTGTTGACAAAGGCCAGGGTGAAGTCCAGTACCCGGTTCACCAGGGCGGCGTAGATGGGGTTGCCGCAGGCCCGGCCCACCTGGCGGTGGAACTCGGCGTTCAGCTCTCGCTTCAGGTCCAGATCCTCCTCCTGCTCGGTGCGCTCCACCAGGCGCTCCAGGGCCGCCAGGTCCTCGTCGCTGGCGTTGCGTGCGGCCAGGCGGAAGACCTCGGGCTCCACGAACTGGCGCACCTGGATCAGGTGGTCNACGGTCAGCCGGCGCAGGCGGATCAGGTCGGCGATGTTCTCCAGGAGGAAGAGGTGGTCGATGTCCCCCACCACGGCGCCGCCCTTGGTGCCGCGGTTGATGCGCACCAGTCCCTGGGCCTGGAGGAAACGCAGGGCCTCGCGGATCACCGGGCGGCTGACCCCCATCTGGCGGGCCAGCTCGGTCTCGTTGGGCAGGGTCTGGCCCGGCTTCAGGCTGCCGTTGAGGACCGCCTCGCGGATCTGTGCCGCCACGGCCTCGTAGAGGTTCTCCTGCCTGCCTACGGCCTTGAGGCGCAAGGTCTTGTTTTCCATCACTTCTCTGTCCGCGGGGCTGGTCCTGCCGGTGTTGGTTGGGTCTTGGGTCTTTTTTTGTTGACAGATGCTAGCACAGGGACGTAGATTTGTAAAACGTAAAATGTAAAACATTTGCCTTCCCGGCCCCCAGGCCCGGGAGAAAACCCCAGAGGGAGGGAGGACATGAAAGCCAAGACCCTAGCCACCGTCACCGTGGTGCTGTGCCTGCTGCTGGCCCTGGCCGCCCCCGCCCGGGCCCTGAACCTAAGGCTCAACATCATGTACGGCCCCAAGCACCCTCTGGCGCGGGGCGTGTTCAAGGCCTGGGCCCAGCAGGTCAAGCAGGTCACCCAGGGTCGGGTGAAGGTCACCATCTTCTATGCCAGCGCCCTGGCCAAGCCCAAGCAGGTCTATGACGCCACCGTGGCCGGGGTCACCGACGTGGGGCTGTCCTGTCCCACCTATGCCCGCGACCGCTTCCCCCTCTCCGGGGTGTTGGACCTGCCCATGGTGGCCACCTCCAGCGCGGAGAAGAACAGCGCCGTGCTCTGGAAGCTCTACGAAAAGTATCCGGCCATACAGAAGGAGTACAGTGACGTCAAGCTCCTGTGGCTCTACACCAACCCGGCCTACCAGCTCCACTTCACCAAGCGCATGGTACGCACCCTGGAGGACATCAAGGGAGCCACCATCTCCGCGGGCGGCGGTGTGGCCCTGCAGATGCTCAAGGCCTTCGGTGCCAACCCCGAGGCCATCATCATGACCGACGTGTTCCTGGCCCTGCAGAAGGGCGTGGTGGAGGGCTGCTTCCTGCCCTACGCCCCCTTGCGGCCCCGGCGCATGGCCGACCTGTTGCACACCCACACCGTGGGCGACTTCGTGGCCAACGCCTTCTACGTGGTCATGAACAAGAAGAAGTGGAACCAGATCTCGCCCGCGGACCAGAAGGCCATCATGAAGGTGAGCGGCCTGGCCGCCGCGGTGCGCTCGGGCCGGGACTTCGACCGCGCCCAGGAGCGGGACATCGCCTGGATGAAGAAGAAGGGCGATCAGTTCTTCGTGCTGGACGCCAAGGAGCGGNCGCGCTGGGCCCGGCGCATCCTGCCCCTGCGTGACGAGTGGGTCAAGAAGCTGAGCGCCAAGGGCCTACCCGCGCGCCAGATACTGGACGACGCCCTGTCCATGCTGGGCCAGAAGTAGGCAACGACCGCCCCCGGGGACGGTCTTGCCGCCCCGGGGGCTCTCCGACCTGCCCTCTTCACCCAGGTTTCATCAGCAATCGGGGGTCGTTTCCATGCCCTTGCCGGGTGTCTCGCAGGCCCTGACCCGGATCATTGCGCCGCCCGCCCGCTGGCTGAACGGGGTGGGCGCGGCCACCAGCCTGGTGATGGTGCTGTTGGTCACGGCCAACGTGCTCTGCCGCGACCTGTTTGGCTACAGCCTCATGGCCACGGTGGAGCTGGAGCAGATCATGCTGGTGGTCCTGGTCTTCTGGGCCATGGCCCACGCCCAGCTCAACCGCAAGCACATCGCGGTGGACTTCTTCACCTCCCGCCTGCCCCAGCCCTGGCGGCTGCGCCTGGCCTGTCTCACCCAGGCCCTGGGCGGCCTGTTCTTCCTGCTGTTCACCTGGCAGAGCCTGGTCATCGCCTGGACCTACTGGGAGAAGAACGAGACCACCCTGTTCCTGCAGATGTCCAAGGCCCCCCTGGCCCTGGTGGTGGCCCTGGGGCTGTTCCTGCTGGCCCTGGCCCTGCTGCGCGACGCCCTGGAGAGCAGCGCCCGGCTCCGGGAGCAGGGCGAGGGCGCGGTGGGTCTCTCGCTGTGGGGCTTGGCCTTGGCCCTGCTGCTGGTGGGTTACGGTCCCCGCTGGTGGGGCTGGGAGCTGGACCCGGAAAGCTACCAGGCCGCCTGGGGCCTGGCCCTGTTGGCCCTGCTGTTCTCGGGCATGCTCATCGGCGCCGGGCTGGGTTATCTGGGCATGCTGGGCATGGCCCTGTGCTTCGGCACCGACGCCGGGCTGGGCCTGTTGCAGACCGTGCCCCTGGCCACGGTGGCCTCCTACTCCCTGTGCGTGATCCCCTTCTTCATCCTCATGGGCGAGATCTGCTTCCACTCCGGGCTGAGCGACAAGCTCTACCGTGCCGCCTACCGCTGGGTGGGCCACTGGCCGGGCGGGTTGGCCATCGCCACGGTGCTGGCCTGCGGGGCCTTCAGCGCGGTGAGCGGCTCCTCCCTGGCCACCGCCGCCACCATGGGCACGGTGGCCCTGCCCCAGATGCGGCGCTACGGTTACCAGGACACCCTGGCCACGGGCTGCATCGCCGCCGGCGGCACCATAGGCATCCTCATCCCCCCCAGCGTGATCCTGATCATCTACGGGGTGCTGGTGGAGGTACCCATCGCGGAGCTGTTCTTCGCCGGCATCGTGCCCGGCCTGATCTCCCTGTTCTACTACGTGGTCACCATCCTGGTCTGGACCCGGCTGCGGCCGGAGCTGGGGCCGCGGGCCCCCCGCTTCCCCTGGGACCAGCGCCTGCGCTCCCTGGCCGGCACCTGGGAGGTGCTGGCCCTGTTCCTGCTGGTCATGGGCGGCATCTACGGCGGCTGGTTCACCCCCACCGAGGCCGGGGCCATCGGGGCCAGCGGGGCGCTGGTCTTCGGCCTGGTGCGCCGGCGCATCAGCGGCCAGAACCTCAAGAGCTCGCTGCTGGCCACCGGCCGCACCACGGCCATGGTCTTCCTGGTGGTGATCGGCACCGCGGTGTTCGGCTACTTCCTCACCTCCACCCAGATCCCCATGTGCCTGGCCGAGTGGGCCGCGGGCCTGCCGGTGCCGCCCTACGTGGTGATCGCGGCCATCATAGCCTGTTGCTTCGTGTTGGGCTGTGTGATGGGCACCCTGCCCCTGGTCTTCATCACCGTGCCCATCTTCGCGCCGGTGGTGGAGTCCCTGGGCTACGACCTGGTCTGGTTCGGGGTGGTGATGGTGGTGGTCTCGGAGATCGGGCTCATCACTCCCCCGGTGGGCATGAACGTCTTCATCATGAAGGGCGTGGCCCACGACGTGCCCCTCTCCACCATCTTCAAGGGCATCCTTCCTTTCCTGCTGGCCGACCTGGCCCGGCTGATCACCATCATCGCCTTCCCGCCCCTGACCCTTTTCCTGCCCCAACTGCTTCGCTGAGGAGGAGGACGACAGCATGACCTATCCCACGGTCTATCCCACCGGAGCCACCCTCTACGACCCCGAGCGGTGCTGGAACGGCTACACCATCTTCCAGGCCAAGGAGCTGGGCGCGCTGTTGATCGACATGAACGGCCGTGAGGTGCGCCTGTGGCGGGGCCTGCACGGCTTTCCCAACAAGATGCTGCCGGGGGGCTACGTGTTGGGCCACAGCGGGGAGCGCAACACCCGCTACGGGGTGCAGGACTACCTGGACCTGCTGGTGGTGGACTGGGAGGGCAAGGTGGTCTGGAAGTTCGACCGCTACCAGTTCATCCAGGACCCGGACGAGGAGGGCCGCTGGATGGCCCGGCTGCACCACGACTACCAGCTGCCGGGCAACCCCGTGGGCTACTACATCCCCCAGTGGAAGCCGCGCCCTGGAGAGGGCCCCGTCCTGATCCTGGGACACAAGAACCTGGTCTGCCGGGACATCTCCGACAAGATGCTCCTGGACGACACCATCTACGAGGTGGACTCCGCCGGCGAGGTGACCTGGGAGTGGGTCTGCAGCGAACACTTCGCCGAGTTCGACTTCCGCGAGGAGGCCAAGAACATCCTGGCCCGCAACCCCAACATGCGTCCGGTGGGCGAGGGCGTGGGTGACTGGATGCACCTCAACTCCATGTCCACCCTGGGCCCCAACCGCTGGTACGACCGGGGTGACGAACGCTTCCACCCCGACAACATCATCGTCTCCGGCCGCGAGACCAACCTGATCTTCATCATCAGCCGCGCCACCGGCCAGGTGGTGTGGAAGCTGGGGCCGTACTACGATCACACCCCTGCACTGCGGGAGCTGGGTTGGATCATCGGACCCCACCATGCCCACATGATCCCCCGCGGCTTGCCGGGGGAGGGACACATCCTGGTCTTCGACAACGGGGGCTGGGCCGGCTACGGTGCGCCCAACCCCGGCAGCCCCACCGGCCTCAAGAATGCCCTGCGCGATTACTCCCGGGTGTTGGAGATAGACCCCGTCACCCTCAAAATCGTCTGGCAGTACACCCCCCGCGAGGCTGGCCTGATGCACCCCACCGACAGCAACCGCTTCTACAGCCCCTTCATCTCCAGCGCCCAGCGCCTGCCCAACGGCAACACCCTCATTACCGAGGGCAGCGGCGGCCGCATCATCGAGGTCACCCTCGACCACCAACTGGTGTGGGAGTACATCAGCCCCTACTGGGGCCACTACTTCCGCCAGAACATGATCTACCGCGCCTACCGCGTGCCCTACGACTGGGTGCCCCAACTGGACCCGCCCCAGGAGACCCCCATACCACCCCTGGACGTGACCCGCTTCCGGGTGCCGGGGGCGGCGCCTCCCGGGCCGGAGAGCGAGGTGCAGGTGGAAGGCACCCTGCCCTACCAGCCCTCCTCGGCCATGTGCGTCATCACCACCGCGGACCGCAACCAGTAGTCCGAGGAAAGAGAGCAGCCGGAAGGACGCGGAACCGAGGCGGACGGTGATGTAGGGAAGAAAGAAGGGCTCCCCCCGCACCTGCCCCCCACCCTCGCTCCGCCCTGAGCCCCCAGCGGCGCAGGAGGCAGCCGACGAACAGGTGCCCGGCCCTTGCCCGCCCTCAGCGCCGCCGGCGGCGACGGCGCTCCTCCTTCCAGGCGATGCGCTTGCGCAGTCCCTTCTGCCGGTAGGGCTTCTCCACCTGCTCCGGGGTGACCACGAAGGAGCCGGGCAGGGCCTCGGGCGGGGGGAGGGTGGGTTTGGCCGCGGGCTTGGAGCGGGCCGGGGCGGGGCGTTCCTCCACCGGCGGGCCCATGAGGCAGTCGGCCGGCACCC
>MTPE01000234.1 GCA_002011835.1 Desulfarculaceae bacterium JdFR-95
CAGACGTACCAGAGGCGGCATCACGACCTTTCCAGACGGCGGATCACCCGCGCCGGCACCCCGGCGGCCAAGTGTCCGGCCGGCACCTCGCCCCGCACCACCGCACCGGCGCCGATCACGGCGTGGTCCCCCACGCGCGAGCCGTCGGCCACCACCACGTGCGCCGCGATCCACACGTTGGCCCCGATCACGGTCTCGCCCCGGCTGGCGGTCCCGGACTGCTGGGCCAACGGCACCCGGGAGGTGTAGTCGTACTCGCCGCCGGAGAGCAGGTAGCTGTAGGCCGCGATCACCGTACCCTCGCCCACCACCAGGCGGTTGCTGGAGAACAGCTCGCAGTTGGCGCTGACGTTGACCTTCGGCCCCAGCTCTATGTCCCCGCCCTTGGTGTAGACGATGCTCCCCCGGCCGATGTACACCCCGTCGCCCAGGGTGATGCCCCGGTTGTCCTCCCCCTTGGCGTCCAGCAGCACCCCGTCGTCGATCACCACCCCCCGGCCCAGGCGGATCTTNCCCGGATGGCGAAACCCNACCCCCCGGCCGAACAGACAACCCGGCCCGCAGGCTCCCAGCAGGAACGGATACANCTTCTGGCGCAGCCACAGGCCCAGGGCACCGGGGGNGTTCTGGGCCAGGAGCATGATCAGCTCGTGTTTGAGGAGGAACCACCAGGAGCGGGTGCCCAGGACCAGGTCCTGATAGGCCCTGAGCCCCCCGCCTCCGGCCAGGGCGCCGGACACCTTGAACCGCTCGGCCATGTCACCTCCCAGGCACCGGTCTCGCTGGGGCTATATTACCAGGATCGGAGGAAACAGGGGAAAAGGCTCCGCCCCCGGCCGAGACCGGAGGCGGAAGGGTCTTTGCGCTGGCAAGGTTCAGGTTTGCGTCTATAGTGGTTCCACGAAGATGGGGTCGTTGCTCAGGGAGAGCTGGCTGGCCTGGGCCTCGTACTCCTCGCCGGTGTAGGTGGTGACCCGCACCTGGCCGCTGATCTCGCTGGGCACGCTCCCCGAGCCCCACAGCACGTACACCGTCCGGCCGTTCACCGTGAACTTGTACTGACCGTAGGCCAGGGTTTCCACCTGGCTGAAGCCGTCCAGCTTCTGGATCAGGGTGTAGAGGGCGTACCAAGCCGGGCGCTTGCGGCCGTCGGGGTCCACCAGAGCGGCGTTCTTGAACTTCTCCTCGGAGTTCTCGTCTACCTGGTAGATGGTGTAGAAGATCTTCTGGGCGCCGTTGGCAAAGGCCCGCACATAGCCCTTACAGATCAGCCGGGCCTGGTCGTCTTCGCTCATCTCCTGGCCGCTGGTAGTGCCGGAGGCGATCTGTACCTCGGTCACCCAGAAGCTGCTGATACCGTAGGCATCCATCAACTCGTCCCACGCGCCGGTATTCAGGTCTTCCTCCTCCAGAGTGGGAGTGATGCTGTGGGTGTTACCTACGTCGAAGTAGGCCCCACCGCCCAGAGACATCACCTCCTGCCAGAAGGTGAAGGGCGTCTGGCCGGTGCAGCCGCCGTTGAGCACCACCGCCTCGGGGTCGGCCTCCTTGATGGCCTCCCAGGTGGCCTGGAGCACCTCCAGGTAGTCGGAGGCATCGCCCTTGAAGAAGTTGAGGTCGGACCAGTCGCTGGTCTCCGGCTCGTTGAGCACCTCCCAATGCTTGATGGGCATGGTCAGTCCCGGCATGTCGTCGATGCCGTCGCCGTCATAGCGCTCCACCAGGGCCTTGACAAAGGCCTTGTAGGCGTCCATGTCGTGGGGCTTGTAGCGGCTTATGGGCAACTCCTGCTGGAATCCGTGGGACGCCTCCCAGTCAGGCTGGCTCATCCAGTATTCCTGATCCCACTCGGCAAAGGGCCAGATGGTGGCTAGGATGGGAGCTCCCAGGCTTTGGGCATATTTGACCAACGCGTCGGGAGCGGAAAAGTCGTAGCTGCCTTCGGTGGGCTCGACCTTGTCCCAGGAGAAGGGGCCGGGGTGGGGCCGGTCCCAGGTCAGTCCCAAGTCTTGGAAGGCGCCCAGGTAATGCGAGGTGTCAGTGCCGGAGCTCACGAAGCCGAAGCGTGAGGCCGTGCCCAGGGGGCTGACCGCCCAGGCAGGCGCGCTCAGCAGAAACACTAGACAAGAGACCCACACCAAGACCTTGCCACGGCGCATAGTTGTCTTCTCTCTTTCCAGGGCAGGCTTGTTTTTTTCAATTGTAAGTGACCCTTGCCGCAGAAACCAAGCCAAAAGCCTGAGTGAGAGAACCCAAGAACGCCCTCCATCGGGCCCGGGCCTCCAGCGCTATCCCCAGAGCACCACCTCCAGCCGCCCCGGGCCATGCACCCCCAGCACGATCACCGCCTCGATGTCGCCGGTCTTGCTGGGCCCGCCGATGAGCGACACCGCCGGGGGCGGGCCGTCGGGAAAGCGGCTCTGGTCCACCAGAGCCGCGGCCAAGTCCTCCATGGTCGGCAGTACGTCCTGCAGATACACCAAGGCCACATGCAGAGGCGGCAGCAGGGAGAGCAGACGCCCTCCCCCGGGGCGGGCCACCTGCACCAGGGCCCCGGTCTGGGCCACGGCCAGCTCGGGCCGGGTGATGCCCGCGGGCAGGGGCTCTATGGCGGCCGGGTCGCAGCCGTCTCCCGCGGGCACCAGCTCCAGGCCCGCCGCGGCCGCGGCCCGGCGCAGGGGTCCTTCCAGCTCCGCACCCAGCTCGGCCAGACCGGCACGGCCGGCTCCGGCCCGGCGCACGATCTCCACCGCCCGCGCGGCCGCAGCCTCGGCTTCGGCCTCGCGATGCACTGCCGCCCCGCCTTCTTGCAGGCGGCTCATGAACTCGGCGGCCGGGTCCACGGGCGGAGGCAGGGCCGGCCCCAGGGGGCGCTGCGGCGGCCTCACCCGCCCCACCGCCAGACGGGCCAGAAAGGTCTCTCGGTCGCTCACGGCTTCTCACCTCCCCCTGGCTTGACCAACCGCTGCCGCGGCACCTGCGGCAGCCGGCGCCCCACCCTCCAGGCCCGCCAGGGTCCGGGCGGCAGGGCGTCCTGGGGCAAGCGCTCCAGGGCCGCCACTGCGGGCCGGGCCAGACGGCAGGCCGCCTCGAACAGGCCGCGCCGGGAGAGCATCTCCGCCCCCAGGCGGGGCAGGAGATACTTGAAGGCGCCGCCGGGCTCCTGGCGCCGGCGCAGGAGCATGCCCGGCAGGTCGATGCCCATGGGACACTGNTGGCGGCAGCGGCCGCAGAGGGTGGAGGCTTGGGCCAGGTGGTCGTGTTCGCAGCCGCGCAACAGCGGCGTGAGCACCGCGCCCATGGGCCCGGAGTACACCCAGCCGTAGTTGGGGCCGCCGCAGGTGGTATAGACCGGGCAGTGGTTCAGGCAACTGGCGCAGCGCAGGCAGAGCAGGATCTCCCAGTAGGGGCCCTCCAGGATACGGCTGCGGCCGTTGTCCAGGACGACCAGGTGGAACTGGCGGGGTCCGGCGCCGGCGCTGCGCCCGGCCGGGCCGGAGAGCCAGGAGACATAGGCGGAAAGCGGCCAGCCCAAGGAGGCGCGGGGCAGCAGGGTGGAGATGAGGGCCAGGTCGCTCAGGGTGGGCACGGCCTTCTCCAGGCCCATGACCGCGATGTGCACCGGCGGCAGGGTGGAGCAGAAGCGTCCGTTGCCCTCGTTGGTGATCACGGCGATGGTGCCGGTGTCGCAGGCGGCCACGTTCACCCCGGTGATGCCCACCTGGGCGGAGAGGAAGCGCCGACGCAGGACCTTGCGCGCCAGGCGGGTCAGCTCGGCCGGCTCCGGGTCCACGGGCTCGAAGTGGCGGCTGAACAGCTCGGCGATCTCCTGCCGGTTCTTGTGCATGGCCGGACCCAGGATGTGGAAGGGCGGCTCGCCGGCCAACTGCACGATGAACTCGCCTAGGTCGGTCTCGCTCACCTGGATGCCCGCGGCCTCCAGCACCGGGTTGAGCTCCATCTCCTCGCAGGTCATGGACTTGCCCTTGACCACCTGCTCGGCCCCGGCGCGGCGGCAGATGTCCAGCACGATCCGGTTGGCCTCGTCCGCGTCGTCGGCGAAGTGTACCCGCCCCCCGGCCGCCTCCACCTGATCGGCCAGCCGGCCCAGCCAGTAGCCCGGCCGGGACAGATACTCCAGCTTGGCCGCCCGCGCCCGCTGGCGGAAGGCCTCCACCTCCTGGGGGTCGGAGAAGCCCTTGGCCCGCAGGGCGCGCAGCCGGGCGGTGAAGTCGGCCAGGGCCCGCGCCCGGCGCCCAGCCTCTATGGGCATCACCCGCCGCCTCACCGCCGCTCCTCCCCTCCGGCCAGGGCCTGGGCCAGATGTATGATGCGCATGGACTGGCCCTGCTGCGCCGCGCCGCAGGACAGGTGCAGGAAGCAGCCCACGTCTCCCACCACCAGCACCTCGGCCCCGGTGGAGCGGGCCGCCTCCAGCTTGTCCGCCAGCAGGCGGGCCGAGACCTCCGGGTGGGTCACCG
This sequence comes from Desulfarculaceae bacterium JdFR-95, assembly GCA_002011835.1. Taxonomy (GTDB): domain Bacteria; phylum Desulfobacterota; class Desulfarculia; order Desulfarculales; family Desulfarculaceae; genus Desulfocarbo. The sequence goes on from MTPE01000234.1 coordinate 4,482, forward strand.
CGAAAGGCCCCCCGAACCCGCAACACTGCTCGGCGTGGGGCAGCTCCAGGCGCCGGCCGGGCAGGGAGTCCAGCAGGCGGTAGGGGGCCTGGTCTTCCCCCAGGGCGCGGTGCAGGCCGCAGGAGGGGTGGTAGGTGAAGCGCGCCGCCGGCGCGGGCACGCCCTCCAGCCCTTCCACCCCCAGCACGCGGTAGAGGAACTGGCTCAGCTCCCAGGTGCGTGCGGCCAGCTCCCGCGCGCGGCGGGCCAGCCCCGGCCAGGGGGAGAGCAGCCCAGGCAGGGCGTGGCGCACGTGGGCCACACAGGAGCCCGAAGGCGAGACGATCACCTCCGCGCCCGAGAAAGCCTCCACCCAGGCGCGGGCCACCCGCCGCGCCGCGGGGAGGTGTCCGGCCTTGTAGAGGGCCTGGCCGCAGCAGACCTGGCGCGGGGGCAGCCAGGGCTCCAACCCCTGGGCACGCAAGGCCGCCAGCGTGGCCCGGCCCACCGCAGGCAACAGCGCGTCCACCAGACAGGTGGCGAACACCGCCGGCCGGGAGTATGGGGCCGAGGTAGGGGAATACGGGTTCATGTTTTCTTCTTCTCCCTGCGCCGCCCGCGGCCCTCCTTCTCCTTGCCCTGGCAGCGGGGACACAGGCCGTGTACCTCCAGGCGGTGGCCCCGGACCACGAAGCCGTGCTCCCGCGCCACCCGCTGCTCCACCTGCTTCAGGGAAGGCTCGGCGAACTCCACCACCCGCCCGCACTCCAGGCAGAGCAGGTGGCAGTGGTGCTCGTGGCCATAGGTATGCTCGTAGCGGGTCTGACCGCTGTCGGTGAACACCTCGCTGATCAGCCCCGCCGCGATCAGGATGGGGATGGTGCGGTACAGCGAGGCCCGGCTGATGCGCCGCTTGCGCCGCAGGTCCAGATACAGCTCGTCCACGGTGAAGTGGTCGTGGCGCGCGAACACCTCGCGGCAGATGGCCTCGCGCTCCGGGGTGAAGCGCATGCCGTGCCGCCGCAGGTAGTCGCGTAGCACCTCCAGCTCGCTGCGCAGGATCTGGTCTTCCTTGCCCGCGGACATGGACGCCACCTCTCGTGGTTCCCCGTGAGACTAGGGCCTGAAGGGGGAAGGTGTCAAGGGCCGGGAGGACGGGGAGGTCCCGCCCGGAGCAGCTCCGAGACCGGCACCACCCGAAACTCACGCTCCAGGCGCGGGGCGAAATCCTCCAGGGCGGCCAGGGTGCTGGGGTGGGGGTGACCGATGGCGATGATGCCGTCCTGGCGGCGGGTCAGGGTGACCAGGCGCTTCAGTTGACGGCGCACCGCGGCCGGCGAGGGGTCGTGGTCCAGGAACAGGCTGCGCGCCCCGGCCAACAGGCCCAGACGCAGGGCCATGGACAAGGCGCAGGAGTGAGAGGTGGTGCGGCTGTCCACGAAGAACAGGCTCCGGCGCTTGAGCACCGCGAGCACCGGGCGCAGGGCGGTGCAGTTCTCGGTGAAGCGCGAGCCCATGTGGTTGTTGACTCCGGCCGCCCCGGGCACTCGCGC
>MTPE01000096.1 GCA_002011835.1 Desulfarculaceae bacterium JdFR-95
GGAGGCCTGTTCCCCCGCCTGCTGGGCCAGGCGCCGGCTGGCGGCGGAGATGTCCTCCGCCGCGCGGGAGACCCGCCCCGCACTCTGGTCCAAACGCTGGGATATGCGGTTGAGTATCCGTACCACCACGCTGGCCGCAAGCCAGACCACCATCCCCAACACCACTACCAGCAGGGCCGCCACCGCGGCCACCAGCCAGCTCTCCTTGCGGGCCTCGGCCAACACCTGGCGGTAGTCCTGGGACAAGACCACCGCGGCCACGGTCTTGTGGGAGAAGTCGCGCAAGGGCGCCAGGTAGTAGAGCCGGTGGCTGGCGTCCTCCTCCACTTCGCGCAGTTGGGCCTTGCCCTGGGCCAACACCGCCTTCAGGGAGGGTTCCAGGGCCGCGGGCAGCTCACGCAAACCCGTGGCCGCCCAGAAACGCCAGCCACCCCGGCCGTCCGGGGCCACGATGGCCAGGTCGAAGCCGAAGCGGTCCTTCACCTCGCGGGCGAAGCCGTCGCGCAGGCTCATGCCGAACTCCACCGACCCCAGGTGCCGGCCGTCCTTGAACACCGGCACCACACCCCGGATGCCGGCCCCGGCCACGCCCACCTCCACCCCGCGCACCGGCTTGCGGGTGCGGTTGACCGCCAGCACGGTCTTGCGGAAGCCGGAGAGGTCGTCGCCGAACTTGGCCGGCTTGTGCAGGCGCAAGAAGCTGGTGGCCGGGGGCAGATGGAACTGGAACTGCCGCACTCCCAGCTCCTGGCGAATCTCGCGGTAGGCATCCAAAAGCAGCTTCTTCAAGGCCTCGCGGTCACGCCGGGCAAAGGCATCCTGCACCGGGGGCAGAGCCGCCACCAGACGCGCCAAGGCCAANGCCCGCATGCCGCGGGTCTGCACCTCGGCCTNCACCAGCTCGGCCCGCGCCGCCAGGCGCTCGGCCAGACGGCGGTCCATCTCCTCCACCCGCGCACTGTGGCTGTAATAGACTCCCCCCGCCGCCATCAACACCAAGGCGGTCAACACCGGCAATACGAACCGCTGCCGCAAGGAAAGACCTCGTCCCCAGAGGCTGGACATAGCTCGTCTCCTCTCCCCCGGCATACCCTGCCCCAACGGCAGAACACTTCACGATGTTGAACGGCGCGGGGCAGGCTTCAAGGGGTGAAATCCAGTGATGTGGCGCCGCAGGTCTGAATATAACTTACAATTCTGTGGCGGAGCAAGCGTAACAAGCTGGCCCGCCCCTTTTTGCTCCTCTACCAGGTATGTTTCCCGAAAAGGAGTGGCGGCCGATGAGGGTCAGAGTCAGGCGAGAGAGGTTCTCGGAACAAACACTGGTTTCTTTGTGAAAACCAGTGCGTTGGCCGCATGATCTCCTCTCGGAAGTGAAAAGGAGGAAAGTCCAGCCCTTCTCTGGCCGCGGCCAGCCCCCTGGGGGGAGTCTGCCCGCACAAAAGGGGCCGGGCGCCTGGAGAGACGCCCGGCCCAGGATAGCAAACCGCTCTCGGGAGCCTAGAAGCCCACGGCCAACTGCGTGGTGATCAGGTCACGCTCGTCGTCGTTCTTGAACACCCCATGCATGTACTCCAGGCTGAGGGTGGTGTCGGGCAGGAAGTCCCAGGCCACTCCCAGGCCCCACTGGCGCTCCGGCTCCAGGGAGTAGAGGTCGTTGGAGCCTTCGTAGCGCACGGCAAAGGTCCAGTCCTGGATGGGCATGAAGGCCAGCTCCAGGTTCCAGGCCTTGGGGCGGGCGGTGTGGTCATCCGCGAAGCTCAGCTCGCCGGCCTTGAAGTCGTCCAGGGCGGTGATGTACTCGCCGGTGAAGGCCAGCCACTTGTACTCCACCGCCAGCATGGCCGACAGGCCCGCCACCAGGCTGGAGAGCTTCTGGTCCGGCACCTCGTCGCGCAGGGTGTTGCTGGCCGCGATGTTGTTGATGTAGGCCAACCCCGCACGCAAGGTGATCTCGCCCAGGGCGCCCTCGGGCGACTCCAGCTGCACGCGGGCGTAGTAGGTGTTGATCTGGCTGTCGGGGTCGTCGCCGGACTCGTGCACGTCGCTGTTGAACAGCCCCGCGCCCACGTTCACCCAGGAGCCGGCCCACCCCACCTCGGCCGCACTGGCCTGGGTCTCGAACACGTTCTTGGTGATGGGGTCGCTGATGAGATAGCTCTCGAACAGGCCCACCGCGGGGTAGATGCGTCCGCCCAGGAAGTAGAAGGGCATGTCCTCGGTCTGGCCCAGGAGGATGAAGCCCTCGTCCAGGTCCACCGGCTCGGTACTGCCCTGCTCCCAGAGGAAGTGCAACACCCCGCGGGTGTAGCGGTTGATCTGAGCCTCGAAGAAGATCTCGCCCGTGGCCAGGGTGATCTCGCTGCTGGTGCTGGTCTGGCCGTGTTTGGGCTTGTTGCGTTGCCAGGAGCCCTCCACCTCCACCGCGCCGTGGATGGTGATGCGCTTGCCCAGCTCGCTGAGCACGGCCGGGGCCTTGCGCGAGACCTCCTCCACCTGCTGGGAGAGCTTCACCGAGTGGGTCTGGGCCTGGCGCGCCACCTTCTGGGCCTCCTGGGACGCGGCCTCCGCCCGTTTGGCCCGCGCCTCGGCCGCCTCCAGCTTGCGCTCCAGCTCGGCCACCCGCGCCTTCAGCGCCTTCAGCTCCTGGATCAGGGCCTCCACCTGCGCGTCACCGGCCGCCCGGACCTCGGTGGGGCTCCAGGCCATAACCACCAACAATCCCAGGCACAATCCGATGCTCAAGACATGACACCATCTCCTCATGCGAACATACCTCCAGCTCTCGGTTGCCGCCTGGTCTGTCCGCCACAGACGGAAACCTCCGGTCCCACAACCACGATGCGGGGCTCCATGCCGCGACCGCGGCCGCGTAAAGGCGAGCTTCCTGACAGCCAGGGCGTGGTTCACATTGCGGAGCCGGCGCCTTGTTTCCGCTTCAGGCGACGCCTATCGCCTCTTCAGAGACGGGTCTCCGCGGGAAAATTCGCACACCAGAGTAAATTATGGTCTGGAATCAGTCAACCCCTTAACATGGCAGGGACATGGCCCGGCCACCGCAGCGGCAAGACCAGCTCCCCGCCCTGCCCCCATCGGCGGCCAGCGCCGGAGTCCCAAAACGAGCCGGCTCATCCGGCAAACGCCAAGTGGCGCTAGAATCATCCCGGGCCGGATCAGGGCTGGCCCCCTAGCCACCCTTGAAGGACTATGGCCCCCACCGGCCCGGGACGAACAAGACGGTGCCGCTGGTCTTTGCCAGGAAAATGATAGACGGATTCACGGCCTCGGTATTCCGGTCGTACTCCGGGTGAGGCACCATGTCATCTCCCTGGCAAAGGCCACGAAATCTCATCCCTACTCCTGTGCCGACGGCCTGGGCCGCGATCTCAAGGAGCCTCCACCCCCGCCCTTTGCCGGACGATCCCACCAGGCCGAGGTCTCAGCCGCGGGAATCCTCATCGGCCCGCTCGCAGGACCGGCAGCTCGGCTCCGGGGGAGGCGGGCCGCACTGGGCACACCCGCAAGTGGAGGCCCGGCCCTGGAAGTGCCGCCGCAGCCTCCAGACCAGGTAGCCCGCGGCCGCCACCACGATGATCCCTACTGCTGCCTCCTGCCACATGCCGTACCTCCCGTCGGCCTTCCCCGGGGCGGGGGCGGTGCCCCAGGCGGCCCTCCACCGCCCCTCAGCCCAGGCCCAGGGCCCGCCCCCCCTGGTACACCACCAGGGCCAGCAGGTAGGCCAGGGTGGTGTTGTAGGCCAGCGAAAACAAGGGCCAGCGCCAGGAGCCGGTCTCGCGGCGGATGGTGACCACCGTGGCCACGCAGGGGGCATAGACCATCACGAAGATCATCAGCGCCGCGGCCTTGAGCGGACCCCAACTCGGAGTGGCGGCCAGACGCCGGGCCAGACTGGTCTCCTCCTCGGCCTTGGCCCCCAGGCTGTAGGCCGTGCCCAGGGTGGAGACGATCACCTCCTTGGCGGCGAAGCCCCCCACCAGGGCCACGTTGGTGCGCCAGTCGAAACCCAACGGCGCGGTGAGCCGGCTCAGGGCCCGGCCCATGCGCCCGGCCCAGGTGTGGGCCAGCTCCTCCTGGGCCATGCGGCCCTCCAGTTCCTGGCGCTGGGCCGGGCTGGTAGCGGCGGCGATGCGCGCCTGCCAGGCCGCCCGCGCCTGGGGGTCCAGGCCGGGGTAGGTCATCAGGGCCCACATCACGATGCTCACCCCCAGGATCAGAGTCCCGGCCTTCTTGGCATACTGCCAGGTGCGCTCCCAGGTGTGGATGGCCAGGCCCTTGAAGGTGGGGGCGCGGTAGGGGGGCAGCTCCATCACGAAGGGGGCCTGCTCACCGCCCAGCAGGGTGGAGCGCAACAGACGCGCGGCCATGAGCGCCAGGGCCCAGGAGAGGAGGGTGAGCAGGAACAGCACCATGGCCTGGCGCGAGGCGAAGAAGGCAGCGATGAGCACGCTGTAGACCGGCAGCTTGGCCCCGCAGTTCATGAAGGGCACCACCAGGATGGTGGCCAGGCGGGCCTTGGGGTCCTTGAGGGTGCGGGTGGCCATCACCCCCGGCACCGCACAGCCGCCGCTGATGCCCCCGCCCACGATGAGCGCGATCACCGAGTTGCCGTGCAGGCCGAAGACCCTCAGCACCCGGTCCATGAGGTAGGCCACCCGGGCCATGTAGCCCGAGTCCTCCATCACCGCGATCACGAAGAACATGAACATGATCAGGGGCACGAAGCCCAACACCCCGCCCACGCCGTCGATCACCCCCGAGACCAACAGCGAGCGCAAGGGCCCCGGCGGCAGCCACTCGCTCACCCGTCCCCCCAGCCAGGCGAAACCTGCCTCCAACCAGGCCACCGGCTCCTCCGCCCCCCAGAACACGAACTGGTAGGCACCGTAGAGCACCGCCAGCAGGAACAAGGGGCCGAACAGGCGGTGGGTGAGCACCCGGTCCACCCGGTCGCTGAAGTCCAGGCGCACCTCGCGCTGGTGGGTCACCACCTGGCGGGAGAGGGAGGAGATGAAGCCGTAGCGGTAGTCGGCGATCACGCTCTCGGGGTCGTCGTCCAGGGTGCGGCGGATGTGCTCGCCGATGCGGCGCACCACGGGCAACACCCGCCGGCCCAGCTCGCTGTCCTCGCGGATCTGGCCCATCACCTCGCTGTCGCCCTCCAACAACTTGAGCGCCAGCCAGCGGGCCGAGATCAGGCCCTGGCGGGGCACCCCGCCCTCCAGGATGGCGGTCAGCTCGGCGATGCCCTGGTCCACGTCGCTGCCGTAGGAGATGACCAGAGGCCGCCAGCGGGGTGCGGCCTGGGCCACGGCCACCGCCCGGCGCAGCAGCTCGTCCACCCCCTGGCCCCGCCGGCCCACCGTGGGCACCACCGGCACCCCCAACAGCTCCTCCAGCCGGCGCGCGTCGATCTGCATGCCCCGGGCCTGGGCCACGTCGATCATGTTCAGGCACACCACCAGCGGCACCCCCAGCTCCATGAGCTGCACCGTGAGATACAGGTTGCGCTCCAGGTTGGCCGCGTCCACCACGTCCACCACCACGTCGGGCCGCTGGCCGATGAGGTAGTTGCGCGCCACCAGCTCCTCCAGGGAGTAGGCGGTGAGACTGTAGGTGCCCGGCAGGTCCACCACCCGCACGCGTAAGCCCTCCAGGATGGCCTCGCCCTCCTTCTTGTCCACGGTCACCCCGGGGTAGTTGCCCACGTGCTGGCGCGAGCCGGTCAGCGCGTTGAACACCGAGGTCTTGCCCGCGTTGGGGTTGCCGGCCAGAGCGATGGTGACCTGGGGCTCTCGACTCACGATTCCTCCTCCACCTCCACCAGGATGTAGTCGGCCTCGTTGTTGCGCAGGGTCAGGTTGTAGCCCCGGAGCTTGATCTCCACCGGGTCCTTGAGGGGGGCGCGGCCGATCACGCGGATGGGGGTGCCGGGCACCAGGCCCATGTCGCGGATGCGGCG
>MTPE01000378.1 GCA_002011835.1 Desulfarculaceae bacterium JdFR-95
AAGGAGGCCCCGGCCTCCTTCCCGGCGCCGCCCCCGCAGGGTAGCCACCTCGTCTTTTTCGGCTCATCCGGCAAACGCCGGGGTGGTGGTAGAATCAATCCCGGGCCGGCCTTGTCAAGGCTGGCCTGCGGCCACCCTTCGGGCCATGGCCTTGACAAGGCCGGCCCGGGATGAACAAGATCGGGCACTCGTCTTTGCGCGGAAGATGATCTGGCCTTCCGCTTGGACTACAGCCGACGATACCGAGGCCATGAATCCGTGTGGTATCCCTTTGCCATATCATTTTCCACGCAAAGACGACGAAATATCATCCTGTACCGACCCGCCCGGGCCGCGATCCCAAGCTGCTTGTCACCACGGCGGTCGCCGGATGAGCCTCTTTTTCAAGAGAGGGGCTTGTCCTGTTACTTCCGCAGCGATCCGGTCACGTCCACCGCGCGCAGGTTGGCCAGCTCCTGTTCGGTGGGTTCGGGCACGGAGCGCACATTGGGGGAGACCTTCAGGTCCCAGCCCGTGTTCTGGCGCACCTCCTCCACCGTGGTGTAGGGGAAGTAGGCGTCCAGGTAGAACTCCTTGGTCTCCGGGTCGGGGCGGAGGATGCCCAGGGTGCTGATGATGGCCGAGGGGCCGCCGCCGACGAAGCCGGCCCTTTGGCGGGCGTCACCGCCGGTGAGGTAGCCGGGGCTGGAGATGTAGTCCACCTTTTCCACGAAGCGCCGGGCCTCGTGCGAGGCCATGATCAGGTAGCGTTTGCANCCCACGGCGATGTCGTTGGCCCCGCCGCTGCCGTTGAGGCGCACGCGGGGGGGCAGGTATTTGCCCACGCGCCAGGGGGCGTTGTCGCCCCAGATGCCGGTGGTGTTGACGTTGCCGTACTTGTCCACCTGGGCGGCGCCGATCACGGCGTTGTCGGCCCGGCCCGAGGCCACCAGGAAGCCCAGGGCATCGATGGCGTTGGTGAAGCTGGTGGCGTTGGCGCTGATGCGGTTGCACTCGATGCCCCAGGGCAGGCCGCCCACGGGGGTGGAGCCGTAGACCCCCCCTTCGGTGAAGGGGCGCAGGTTGGGGGCGTGGTTCAGTTTGGCGAAGTAGCCCGCCAGCATGGACAGACCCACACCCAGGATGATAAGCTCTCCGTCCTTGATCTCGCGGCCCGTGGCAATGGCCATGAACTCTCGCTTGGTGTACTCCATGACGCCTACCCCTTGGCCTTGTCTTCCAGCTCGCGCACCTCGGCCTCGCTCTTGATCCACTTGCGGTAGGGGTCCATGAGGAAGGCCGTGGCAGTGCTGGTGATACGCTCGATGCGCTCCTTGCCCAGCATGTCCAGGTAGCCCTGGCGGTCCTGGTAGGAGAACACCCACCGGCGGCAGTATTCCTCGGTGTCCTCAGGGGTCTTCATCATCTTGTTCATGTAGAACATGTGCTCTTCGTCGCTGTCGTAGACCCCGCAGGAGGCCTGGGGCCAGGAGCAGAAAGGCCACCACACCACCGCGTCCACCACCTCGGCGATGATCCGCACCAGGTTGGGATACTGGCGCATGCAGTCGGTGTCCACGATGTGGTCCGCTATCAGTACTACCTTCTGGGCCGCCCGCGACATCTCGAAACGGCTCCATTCCGAGCCCAGCATGATGGCGTTGCCATAGATGTCGGCCATGGTGACGTGGATGGCGGCCACGTCCGGCCGCAGTACGCTGAACAGGCCCACGGTGCGGCCGGTGAAGGGGTCGGTGATGGTGGGGATCTTCTTGGTGCAGGGATATTCGTCCGGGTGGTCGCCCGAGGCCCACTGCTGGTCGCTGTGCACCCCCACCAGGGCGGGCACGAAGGGCCAGTTCATGGCCCCCCCGAAGAAGCGCCAGGCCATGGCCCCGTTGGAGTAGTCTTCGATTACGGTCTGGCCGCTGGTTACGGCGCGGTTGAGTCCGTTGGCGAAGCCGTAGACCTCCAGGCCGGAGAAGCCCACCTCCACCCGGCGCACCGCGCCCACCGCGGCCAGCAGGTTCACCTGCTGGGACCCGCAGTGGCAGATCACGTTCAGGTCCTTGCGCCCCTGGCGCACCATCTCCCGGCCGAAGGCCACCGAGTCCGACCCCACCGGGAAGGCAGCCCCATGGCAATAGGTCATGCCGTCCCAGGTGTAGGTGGCCACCGCTTCTTCCATGGAAATCAATTTGTTGCGCATCTCGATCCCCTCCGGTTTGCCCATGGTGGGTCTCTAGGTCCGGGCCAGCCCGCGCCGGACCCGGGAATTCCTATTGCAGCACTCGTGCCAGTGACAGGTGGAAAGACTTGTGCCGAGCCAGAGAGGCAAGCTATGCTGCTGGCACCGCGTTTGCTAATAGTCATACCAGGAATAGGGGCGGCTTGGCTCTGCAGCGAGACCAATCCGTACACATCTTCTCGTCAAGGAGAAAGAGCATGAGCTATCAGTACATTCTCTATGAAGAGCAGGACGAGATAGGCATCCTCACCCTCAACCGGCCGGACAAGCGCAACGCTTTGGGCATCGCGGCCGAGCAGGAGATGATCGACTGCCTGAACGATGCGGCCCGGCGTCACGCGGTCAAGGTGATCATCCTGAAGGCCAACGGGCCGGTGTTCTGTGCAGGCCACGATCGGGCTGAGATATTGAACCGCCCCTTGTCCGAAATACGGCGCCTGTTCCAGACTTCCTTCACTCTCATGACCACCCTGCGTTCCATTCCCCAGTGTGTGATCGCCGAGGTACACGGCATTGCCATGGCCGGCGGCTGCCACCTGGCCGCGGGCTGCGACCTGATCGCCGCAGGCCGGGACAAGGCCCAGTTCGGCATGACCGGGCTGATCTATTCCTACAACTGCACCACCCCCACCGTGGCGGTGAGCCGGTGTGTGGGCTCCAAGAAGTGCATGGAGATGCTCATGACCGCCAAGCTCTATAGCGCCGAGGAGGCCCGTGAGATGGGCTTGGTCAACTGGGTCTTTCCCGACGCCGAACTGCACGAGCGGACCTTGGAAGTGGCCCGAGACATCGCCAAGAGTTCCAAGTATGCGATCTACATGGCCAAACAGAACTTCTACGCCCAGTGGGAGATGACCGAGTGGCAGGCCTACATGTTCGCCAAGGAGATGATGGCCCAGCAGGGGGTGAGCGTGAACGCCACCGAGGGCTTCACCGCCTTCATCGAAAAGCGCCCGCCGGTCTGGAATGATGACACCTTCTAAAAACCGCCGGGGACAATCGCACCTCTGGTGCGCTATGTGTGTTATATCTAGTAACATATTGGTGATTTCCCCAAGGAGGCGAAGACGGTCGGCCCAACTGTGCCTGAACATCTAGCCCATAGCTCCTCTCAGGCCCCAAAGGCCAGGGTGGCTGCTTCGGTGGTGAAACGTAAGGAGCCCTCCTGCCCCCACTGCACTCCCCCGGCAGTGGTGATGCTGGATGCCGAGGGGGTGGTGTGTGCTCTCAACCCCAGGGCCCGTAAGGTGCTGGGCCTGTCCCCAGCCGAATGCCTGGGCCGCCGCTGGAAAGAGTTGGTGGACCAGCCTGCCTTGGTCCAACTGGCGAGGGACGAGGCCGAGACTTACGACCAGCCCTGTACCTTGGCCGGCCGGGAGCTGCTGGTCTCGGCCCTACCCCTGTGGGACGGACAGGGCCGTACCGGCACCCTGCTGACCTTCTTCGACCGCGCGGCGGTACAAGAGCGGTGGGAGGAGACCGACCGCCTGCGGCACGAGATGTCCTCCCTGTTGGAGAGCTCCTACGACGGCATTATCGTGGCCGATCCCCAGCGGGTGCTGGAGGTCAACGCCAGCTTCGGCCGCATCACCGGAGTGGCGCCGTCTTTGCTCATCGGCCAGCGCCTGGAAGAGCTGGACGTAAAGCGCCACGTGTGTCTGGCGGTCGTGCAGGAGGTGATCCGGCTCACCTGCCATCACCGCCGCTCGCTCACCGTGCGCCGCCGCCTGAAAAGCGGCCACGAGATATTCGTCACCGGCAGCCCGGTGTTCGACCGCCACGGCCAGGTAGTGCGGGTGGTGCTCAACGTGCGCGACATCACCGAGCTTACCGGCCTGGAGGAGCAGATCAAAAAGCTGTCAGTGGCTTGCGTGGAGGAGACGGGCCGGCCCGAGCTGCCCGGCGGCATCGTGGCCGAGAGCCCGGTGATGCATCGCCTCCTGGACCTGGTGATGCGGGTCTCCCAGGTGGACTCCACCGTGCTGCTCACTGGCGAGAGTGGCGTAGGCAAGGACGTGTTCGCCCGTCTCATCCACCGCCTCAGCCCCCGGGCCTCGCGGCCCTTCGTCTCGGTCAACTGTGGCGCCATCCCCGAGAACCTGCTGGAGAGCGAGTTCTTCGGCTACGAACGGGGCGCCTTCACCAGCGCCGCCCGCACAGGCAAGCCCGGCCTGTTCGAGCAGGCCCAGGGCGGAACCCTGTTCCTGGACGAGGTGGGCGAGTTGCCTCTCAACCTGCAGGTAAAGCTCCTGGAGGTGATCCAGGAGCAGCGCTGCCGCCGCCTGGGTGGGGTCAAGACCATCGATCTGGACATCCGCCTGGTGGCGGCCACCAACCGCGACCTGCGCCAGATGGTGGAGGAGGGCCGCTTCCGGCAGGACCTGTTCTACCGCTTGTACGTGGTGCCCATTGAGATCCCCCCCTTGCGCGAACGGCCCGAGGACATCCTGCCCTTGGCGCTCATGTTCCTCAAGCAGTTCAACCAGAAGTACGGGGTCAGCCGCACCCTGGGCCACGAGCTGATGGGCATTCTGGAGTCCTACTCTTGGCCGGGCAACGTGCGCGAGCTGCAGAACGTGATCGAGCGCATGGTGGTCACCGCCGACAGCGAAGTGTTGGAGGCTCGCCACCTGCCCGAGTCCATCTCCCGGGCTGCGGGGAGCCAGCGAGGCCTGTTGGTCATCCCCGGTGATCTGAAGCTCAGACCGGCCCGCGAGGCCCTGGAGCGCCAGCTCATCGCCGAGGCCCTGGCCAGGGCGGGCAACACCCGCCAAGCCGCCCGCCTGCTGGGAGTGGACCACAGCACCGTGGTACGCAAGGCCCGGCGCTATGGGCTGGATTTGAGAGCCCCTCGCCAAGATGATTCCGCCCGGATCTGATCCTGCTCCCAACTCACAACACTGCGGCCCCTGGGGCGTCCTGATATAATGAGGCCTCTATCTTCCTGTCCGGGGGCAACACCGCCACCCCAGGGCCGGCCTGGGCCAATAGCAGGCGCTGCAACCAGGCCAGCCCGCCTTTTACCCGTACAGGGGTTAGCCCGTGTAACACCGCCATCTCACAGGTATATCGCCAATAGCGCTCTTCTCGGCTGCAGGGGGTCTCGATCAGGGCCACCCGGCGGTAGCCCTTCATGATCTGGGCCGCTACCCAACGGGCCTCCTCCGCTCCCCAGCGCTGGGCGGTCTGGTGGAACTCGGTGAGCGGGGTGTGGCCGTGATCGATCCAGCCGGCGCTGAGATAGAAGGTGCCCCCCTCTCCCAAAGAGGGAAGGCTGTCCCTGCCCAGCAGCAGGGGGATGCAATCGTGCACCAGCGGCACCACCAGCTCGGCCCGTTTGGTACAGAGTTGTTCCAGTCCCCCTCCGCAGTACCCGTAGACCAGTACGATGTGCCGGGGGGCGTGATGCTGCTCCACCCCAACCAGGATTTCACCTAGCTGTTGGCGCAGGCGGTCGGGAGTGCGGTGCAGGCCCTGGTCCAGGAGGGTCACACAAGAGGCTGGCACTCCCAAGTATTTGATCTCTGGAGAGAATACCCTGCAAGCCACCACCTGGGTGCGGGGAGGGAGCTGTAAGGGAGGAGGGGGAGAACTAGGTTGGTGACGGGGGGGGTAGTTGGTCATCTGTCTGTTGCTCCGCTTGGGGTGGTTCCCGCCCGCCCCCGGTGCATTAATGCACCAAAGCCTCGACTTGGTGCATTAATGCACCGGGGGCGGGCAGAA
>MTPE01000168.1 GCA_002011835.1 Desulfarculaceae bacterium JdFR-95
TGCAGGCGGCGCCGGCGGGCGGCGCGGCTGGGCCGGGTGGGCCGGCGGGGGCGGGGCTTTTGTGCGGCCTGGGCCAGGCGCCAGGCCAGGCGCTCCAGGGCCACGCGGCGGTTTTGTTCGCGGGAGCGGCGTTCGCTGGCCACCACGGTGATGCCGGTGGGCAGGTGCACCAGGCGCACGGCGGTGGCTTTTTTGTTACGGTGTTGGCCTCCGGGGCCGGAGGCGCGGAAGTAGCTCCAGGCCAGTTCGTGGTCAGGGGGCAGGGGCGGCCTCACTTGTCCTCTTGCCGGCCGCGCTTGTCGCGCTCGATGTAGGCGTAGGCCGAGTGGTTGTGGATGGACTCGAAGTTCTCCGAGTCCACCGCATACCAGACGATGTTGGGGTCGGCCTCCAGCTTGCGGGCCACCTCGCGCACCACGTCTTCCACGAACATGGGGTTGTCGTAGGCGCGTTCGGTGACGTACTTTTCGTCCTCGCGCTTGAGCAGGGAATAGACCTCGCTGCTGGCGGAGGACTCCACCAGTTGGATCAGGTCCTCGATCCAGATGAAGCGGCGGAAGCGCACCGCCAGGCGGACGATGCCGCGCTGGTTGTGTGCGCCGGCGCGGCTGATCTCCTTGGAGCAGGGGCAGAGGGTGGTGATGGGCACACCCATTTCCACCACCAGGTCCAGGCCGTCGCCGTTCAAGGAGCCGCGGAAGGCCACGTTGTATTCCATGAGGCCGCTGGCGCCGCTGACCGGGGCGGGTTTTTCGATGAAGTAGGGGAACTCCACCTCGATGTGGGCGCTTTCCGCGTTGAGCCGCTGTTTCATGGCCTCGAGGATGTCGGGGATGTTGCGGATGTTGATGTTGTTGGAGTACTCGGAGAGCAGCTCGATGAAGCGGCTCATGTGGGTGCCCTTGTAGTGGTGGGGGAGGTTGACGTAGAGGTTGATGGAGGCCACGGTCTGCTGGGAGCCGTTGGCGCGGTCCAGGACCGTGATGGGGTAGCGGATGTTCTTGACCCCCACCTTGTCGATGTCGATGTTGCGGTAGTCGGGCTGGCTCTGAACGTCCTTCATGGTTCGGCGACCCCTAGGCTGTTGGGCTCGCGGCAAATTATAGAGCGGGACGGGTGGGGCGGCAAGCACCCACCCGTCCCGCGGGATTGACCCTGTCCGGGGCTACCAGCCCCAGGTGAGGTACTTGTGGATGGAGTCGGCGGCCTTGCGGCCGGCGCCGGCGGCCAGGATCACGGTGGCGGCGCCGGTGACGATGTCACCTCCGGCCCAGACCCGTGGCTTCTTGGTCTTGCCGTCTTCGTCGGCCACGATGTAGCCCCACTGGTTCACTTCCAGGCCGGGGGTGGTGGTGGTGACCAGGGGGTTGGCGCCGGAGCCCACGGCGATGATGGCCAGGTCGCACTCGATGGTCTTGGTGCTGCCCTCCTTGGGGATGGGCCGGCGGCGTCCGCTCTCGTCGGGCTCGCCCAGCTCCATTTCCTGCAGTTCCACGGCCTTGAGCCAGCCCTTGTCGTCGCCGATGAAGCGGATGGGGGTATGGAGGAAGAAGAACTGGATGCCCTCCTCCTCGGCGTGGTGAATCTCGGCGGCGCGGGCGGGCATCTCGTCGCGGGAGCGGCGGTAGATGCACTTGACGTCGTCGGAGCCCATACGCAGGGCGGTACGCAGGGCGTCCATGGCCACGTTGCCGCCGCCGAAGACGCAGACGTGTTCGCCCTTGACCAGGGGGGTGTCGTACTCGGGGAAGAGGTAGGCCTTCATGAGGTTGGAGCGGGTAAGGTACTCGTTGGCGCTGTAGACCCCCATGAGGTTCTGGCCGGGGACACGGGGCAGGAACTTGGGCAGGCCCGCGCCCACGCCCAGGTACACGGCGTCGAAGCCTTCCTTCTCCAGGAGTTCGTCCACGGTGACGGTACGGCCCACCACCACGTTACACTCGAACTTGACGCCCATCTTCTCCAGGAAGTTGCATTCGTGGGCCACGATCTCCTTGGGGAGGCGGAACTCGGGGATGCCGTAGACCANCACNCCGCCGGGCTTGTGGAAGGCCTCGAACACGGTGACNTCGTGTCCCTTGCGGATGAGGTCGCCGGCCACGGTCAGCCCGCCGGGGCCGGAGCCCACCACGGCCACTTTCTTGCCCGTGGGTTCGTCCTTGGGGGGCATGGGGATGTCGGGCTGGGAGCGGGCCCAGTCGGCGGCGAAGCGCTCCAGGTTGCCGATGGCCACNGGCTCGTCCTTCTTGCCCAGGATGCACTTGCCCTCGCACTGGATCTCCTGGGGGCAGACGCGGCCGCAGACGGCGGGCAGGGAGTTCTTCTCCCACAGCTTGAGGATGGCGCCCACGAAGTCGCCTTCCTGGATGCACTTGATGAAGGCGGGGATGTCCACGTTGACCGGGCAGCCGGTGACGCAGGCGGGTTTCTTGCACTGCAGGCAGCGGCTGGCCTCCAGTTGGGCCTGTTCGGGGGAGTATCCCAGGGGCACCTCCTCGAAGTTGCGGCGGCGCACCTCGGGAGGCTGTTCGGGCATCTTCTGGCGCGGAATCTTTTCTTTCTTCTCGGCCATGGCTCTCAAGCTCCTAGCTTTGGGCTTCACAGGCGCACTTGCGCTGGAACAGCTCGTAGGCTTCCTTCTCCTGGGGCAGGTAGGCGGTGAGGCGCTGCATGAGGTTGTCGAAGTCCACTTTGTGGCCGTCGAACTCGGGTCCGTCCACGCAGGCGAACTTGGTCTCGCCGCCCACGTTGACCCGACAGCAGCCGCACATACCGGTGCCGTCCACCATGATGGCGTTGAGGCTCACCAGGGTGGGCACGCCGTATTCGGCGGTGACCTGGGAGCAGAACTTCATCATGGGCACCGGCCCGATGCACACCGCTTCCTTGACCTCGGAGCCCAACTTCTGGAGCTGCTCCTTGAGCACGTCGGTGACGAAGCCGTGATGGCCATAGGAGCCGTCGTCGGTGCAGACGTACAGCTCGTCGCTGACCGCGCGCATCTTGTCTTCCAGGATGAGCAGGTCCTTGGTGCGGGCGCCGATGATGGTGATCACCTTGTTTCCGGCTTGCTTCATGCCTCGGGTGATGGGGTGCAGCACCGCCACGCCCGTGCCGCCGCCCACGCAGATCACGGTTCCCTTCTTCTCGATGGGGGTGGGGCGGCCCAGGGGGCCCACCACGTCCATGAGGTGGTCGCCCACTTGCAGGGTCTTGAGCAGGGCGGTGGTCTTGCCCACCACCTGGTAGATGATGGTGATGGTTCCCCGCTCGGGGTTGGTGTCGGCCATGGTGAGGGGGATACGCTCGCCGGTCTCATTCACCCGCAGGATGATGAACTGACCGGGGCGGGCCTTGGCCGCGATGCGCGGGGCGTGGATCTCGTTGGCCACCACCGTGCCCTGAGCCAGCTCTTGCTTGGATAGGATCTGAAACATGGCACCTCCGTCCTCTTTAGCGCGAGACACCGCCCGGCCCGCCATGACACGACCTGTCGCGCCGCCGGCAGATCCGGGCGCCTGTCTCCTCAAGATCACCGCTGGAGTCCGAGCGACCATGACATACCATCGGAGGTGGTGGGCTGTCAAAGGCAAATAAAAACCCACTCGTCCGGTGGGCGAGGGCGGAAATTTGGGGCATCAGGCCCAGTTGTGCATTTATTCTCTTGACGACCGAGTCCAAAGCATGCCATTTATGCGGTCGATAACCTTGGGCGAAGTCCCCGGCCCGGCCCCCCCACGGCATGGGGCCATGGGGGGCGAGGCTGGGCCGCATCCGTAGAGAGGGTTGGGCCCGGGGGGCTGCAAGCCAAAGGGTCGGCCTCGCCGGAGGAGACAAAGCCACCAGTCGTGTGCAAGGAGGAGGAGTAATGGCCAAGGTGCCCAAACTGCCGGACCCCACCAAGAATCCGGACTGGAAGATCGCGCAGGCGGCCGAAAGGTACATGAAGCCCATCAAGCAGATTGGGGAGGAGCTCGGGCTGACCGAAGAGGAGCTTCTCCTGCATGGCCACTACGTGGCCAAGGTTGATTACAAGAAGGTGTTGGAGCGGCTCAAGGACCGGCCGGACGGCAAGTACATCGACGTGACCGCCATCACCCCCACGCCTCTGGGCGAGGGCAAGTCCACCACCACCATGGGCCTGCTGCAGGGCATGGGCCGGCTGGGACTGAACGTGACCGCCGCCATCCGCCAGCCTTCGGGCGGACCCACCATGAACATCAAGGGCTCCGCCGCGGGCGGCGGCCTGGCCCAGTGTATCCCGCTGACCCCCTTCAGCCTGGGGCTGACCGGTGACATCAACGCCATCATGAACGCCCACAACCTGGCCATGGTGGCGCTCACCGCCCGCATGCAGCACGAGCGCAACTACACCGACGAGCAGCTGCGCCGGCTGTCCAAGATGAAGCGCCTCAACATCGACCCCACCCGCGTGGAGATGGGCTGGGTGATCGACTTCTGCGCCCAGGCCCTGCGCCACATCATCATCGGCATCGACCGCGGCAACAAGTACAACGGCTACATGATGGAGTCCAAGTTCGGCATCGCGGTCAGCTCCGAGGTGATGGCCATCCTGGCCGTGGCCACCGACCTCAAGGACATGCGTGAGCGCATGGGCAAGATCGTGGTGGCCTACGACAAGAAGGGCGACCCCATCACCACCGAGGACCTGCAGGTGGCCGGGGCCATGACCGCCTGGATGGTGGAGGCCCTCAACCCCAACCTGCTGCAGTCCCTGGAGGGCCAGCCGGTGTTCGTGCACGCCGGTCCCTTCGCCAACATCGCCATCGGCCAGAGCTCCATCATCGCCGACCGCGTGGCCCTCAAGCTCAGCGACTACCACATTACCGAGAGCGGCTTCGGCGCCGACATCGGCTTCGAGAAGTTCTGGAACCTCAAGTGCCGCTACAGCGGGCTCAAGCCCCACTGCGCCGTGGTGGTGGCCACCATCCGCGCCCTCAAGTGCCACGGCGGCGCTCCCATCCCCGTGCCGGGCAAGCCCATGCCGCCCGAGTACAGCAAGGAGAACGTGGGCTGGGTGGAAAAGGGCTGCGAGAACCTCATCCACCACATCAACACGGTCAAGAAGGCGGGCATCAACCCCGTGGTGTGCATCAACGCCTTCTACACCGACACCAAGGACGAGATCAACGCCGTGCGCCGTCTGGCCGAACAGGCCGGCGCGCGGGTGGCGGTCTCCCGGCACTGGGAGAAGGGCGGCGAAGGCGCCATCGAGTTCGCCGAGGCCGTGGTGGACGCCTGCAAGGAGAAGAACCGCTTCCGCTTCCTCTACGACCTCAAGCTGCCCCTGCGCAAGCGCATCGAGAAGATCGCCAAGGAGGTCTACGGCGCCGCGGGCGTGGACTACTCCGCCGAGGCCGAGGCCAAGGCCAAGCGCATCGAAGAGGACCCCGAGCTCTCCCAGCTCGGCACCTGCATGGTCAAGACCCACCTGTCGCTGTCGGACAACCCCAACCTCAAGGGCGTGCCCAAGGGCTGGCGCCTGTTCGTGCGCGACATCCTCACCTACGGCGGCGCCGGTTTCGTGGTGCCCGTGGCCGGTACCATCAGCCTCATGCCCGGCACCGGCTCCAACCCAGCCTACCGCCGCGTGGACGTGGATGTGAAGACCGGCAAGGTGAAGGGATTGTTCTAAACGAGAATTTCCATCGAAAAGCTAGGCTTACCGCCCAGGGGAGCACTTGCTCCCCTGGGCGGTTTTGTGTAATGTGCATTACAGAGTGACGCTAGAGAAAAGTTTCACGAGTACGGAGGTGGGAATTCCACCCCAAAACCAACCCGCCCCCAGCCGGCCAGGCTGCCGCCGCAACCTCCCGGTCGGCGCGTGTGGAGCGCAAACCTCCCAACCAACAAGGTGAGGCCATGGCAGAGACAGACAGCGGCAAAGTGGGAGCGGTCCTGGTGGTCGGCGCCGGCATCGCCG
>MTPE01000023.1 GCA_002011835.1 Desulfarculaceae bacterium JdFR-95
CGGCGGGCCGAGGCGGCGGGCATCTGCGTGATGGCCTGGAGTGGAGAGGGGCGGGCATGAGCGAGCAGCCGGTACGCATCGCAGTGGTGGGGGTGGGCTACCTGGGCCGTTTCCATGCCGAGAAGCTGGCTCGTCTGCCCGGAGCGGAGCTGGTGGCGGTGGTGGACCGTGATCCCGCGCGGGCGGAGGAGGTGGGTCGGCGCCTGGGGGTGGCCCACTACACCGACCACCAGGCCGTGATCGCCCAGGTGGAGGCGGCCAGCGTGGTGACCCCTACGGTGAGCCACTACCAGGTGGCGGGCGACTTCCTGGCCGCAGGGCGGGACGTGTTCTGCGAGAAGCCCTTGGCCTCCACCTTGGAGCAGGCCGATCGTCTGGTGCGTCTGGCGCGCGGGGAGGGGCGCATACTGCAGGTGGGGCACCTGGAGCGCTTCAACCCTGCGGTGGAGGAGATGCTGCGCCTGGCCCGGCGGCCCCTGTTCATCGAGTGCAACCGCAT
Source organism: Desulfarculaceae bacterium JdFR-95 (assembly GCA_002011835.1). Lineage (GTDB taxonomy): Bacteria > Desulfobacterota > Desulfarculia > Desulfarculales > Desulfarculaceae > Desulfocarbo. The sequence continues at coordinate 500 of MTPE01000023.1, forward strand.
CGCGCCCTTCAAGGCCCGGGCCACGGACGTGGACGTGGCCCTGGACCTGATGATCCACGACCTGGACATCATCCTGGCCATGGTGGGGGCCGAGCCGGCCGAGATCCGGGCGGTGGGCGTGCCGGTGCTGGGGGAGCACGCGGACATCGTCAATGCGCGCCTGGAGTTTCCCGGCGGGTGCGTGGCCAACGTGACCGCCAGCCGCCTGGCCCTCAAGGACGAGCGCAAGATGCGGGTGTTCCAGCCGGACGCCTATCTCTCCCTGGACTTCCGCAAGCGGCGGCTGTTGGTAGTGGAGGGGGTGGAGTTCCGCCCTGGCCGCAAGCCGCGGGTGAAGGCGCAGCGGCCCCGCTTCCCCAAGAGCGATCCCCTGGAGCGCGAGCTGACCGACTTCCTGGACTGCGTGCGCACCCGGCGCCGGCCGCGGGTGAGCGGCGAGGACGGCGTGCGCGCCCTGGCCGTGGCCCTGGAGGTGCAGCGCCGGGTGCGGGAAGGGTTGGCCGGGGCCGAGGCCCTTTTGGAGGCGTCGCGCTCGCTGGTCGAGGCCGAGCTGCCGCAGGGAGAGTAGCCGATGCACTCGCGGCACGTGGTCATGGTGGCGGGCGAGGCCTCGGGCGACATGTACGGCGCCCGCCTGGCCGCGGAGCTGAAGGCCCGCCTGCCGGGCCTGCGCATCAGCGGTATCGGCGGGCCGGCCATGGCCGCGGCGGGAGTGGAGCTGCTCTACCGGGCCGAAGACCTGGCCCTGGTGGGGATCATGGAGGTGCTGCCCAAGCTGGGGGTGATCCTGCGTGCCTTGGGCGGGATGAAGCACCACCTGCGGCGGGAGCGGCCCGACCTGGTGATACTGATCGACTTCCCCGACTTCAACTTTCGTCTGGGGCGGGCGGCCAAGGCTCTGGGGCTGAAGGTGCTCTACTACGTGTGTCCCCAGGTGTGGGCCTGGCGACGGGGGCGGGCCCGGGCCATGGCCCGGTTCGTGGACCGCCTGGCCGTGACCTTTCCCTTCGAGCCGGAGTTCCTACAGGAGATCGCCCCCGAGCTGCGGGTGACCTTCGTGGGGCATCCCTTGTTGGACGACCCCGCGCTGCTGGAGCCGGAGGAAGAGGAGCTGTTGGTGCCGCCGGAGGCGGAGGTGGTGGGCCTGCTTCCGGGCAGCCGCCACTCAGAAGTGCGGCGCATATTGCCGGTATTGCTGCGGGCGGCCGGGATCATGCATCGCCGGCGGCCGGGCTTGCACTTCGTGGTGCCCATGGCGCCGGGGCTGCGCAGCGAAGACCTGGCCCCGTATCTTTCCCTGGCCCCGCCTGGCCTGAGCGTGGTTCCAGGCCGGGCCACCGCAGTGATGGCGCGGGCGCAGGTGCTGCTGGTGGCCTCGGGCACCGCCACCCTGCAGGCCGCACTGGTGGGCACCCCCATGGTGGTGGTATACAAGACCGGAAGGCTGAACTATCTCTTGGCCCGGGCCCTGATCCGGGTGGAGCANATCGCCATGCCCAACCTGATCGCGGGGCGCCGCCTGGTGCCGGAGCTGATCCAAGGTAGTGCCACTCCCGCCGCGGTGGCCGAGGCGGGCCTGGCCCTGTTGGAGGACGGCCCCGCCCGACAGGAGATGCTGGAGGGCCTGGCCTTGGTGAGGGAGCGTATGGGTGGGCCTGGAGCCAGCGGCCGCGTGGCCGAGATAGCCGTGGAGCTGATGGAGGAGTGGCGGTGAGCGAGCCCCAAGCAAAGAAGATCGGCGACGCCCGGCTCTACCGCCTGCTCCTGGAGCGGGTGCGGCCCTACTGGCCCCGGCTGGGTGCGGCCATGATCCTGATGATGCTGGTGGCCGCCACCACCTCGGCCATGGCCTACATGGTCAAGCCGGTCTTGGACGACATCTTCATGGCCCGCGACCGCACCATGCTCTTTCTGGTGCCGCCGGTGGTGATCGGCCTGTACGCCATCAAGGGCCTGTGCGCCTACGGCCAGAGCTACCTCATGCAGTGGGTGGGCAACCGCATCGTGACCCAGTACCGCATCGACCTCTACACCCACCTGCAGCGGTTGTCTCTCTCCTACTACGACCGCATGCCCACCGGCGAGCTGATGAGCCGCATCACCAACGACGTGAACCAGATCCAGGGCGCGGTTTCCAGTGTGGTCACCGGCCTGCTGCGGGACGCCTTCACCATCGTCGGTCTGGTGGGGGTGATCATCTACCGCGACTGGTTCCTCTCCATCTTCGCCCTGGGGGTGTTCCCCCTGTGCATGGTGCCCCTGGTCAAGTTCGGCCGCCGCCTGCGCCGTATCAGCACCAGCTCCCAGGAGACCATGGCCGACCTGAGCGTGCTGTTGCACGAGACCATCAGCGGCGCCCGTATCGTCAAGGGCTTCTGCCGGGAGGAGTACGAGAGCCGGCGCTTCGCCGACGAGGCCTGGCGCTTGTTCTCCTTACGCATGAAGGACGTATCCACCCGCGCCATCTCCAGCCCGCTGATGGAGTTCTTCGGCGGCCTGGGTATTGCGGGCATCATCTTCTACGGCGGCTACCAGGTGATCGAAGGCACCTCCACCCCCGGCACCTTCTTCTCCTTCCTCACCGCCCTGATCATGCTCTACGAGCCGGTCAAGCGCCTGAGCGGGCTGAACAACGAGATCCAGAACGGCCTGGCCGCGGCGGCGCGGGTGTACCAGGTGTTGCACACCGAGCCCGAGATCGTGGACCGGCCCGACGCCATCGAATTGCCTCCCCTGCGCCGCCAGATCGAGTACCGCGACGTGTCCTTTGCTTATCGCCCGGGAGAGATGGTGCTCAAGCACATCAACCTGGTGGTGCCGGCGGGGCAGGTGGTGGCCCTGGTGGGCACCAGCGGCGGAGGCAAGACCACCCTGGTCAACCTGCTACCCCGCTTCTACGAGGTGACCGAGGGCGCCATCCTCATCGACGGCATCGACATCCGCGACGTGACCCTGAAGAGCCTGCGCAGCCAGATCGCCATCGTCACCCAGCAGACCATCCTGTTCAACGACACCGTGCGCAACAACATCGCCTACGGCCGGCCCGAGGCCACGGACGAGGAGATCGCCGCCGCGGCCGAGGCGGCTTATGCCAGCGAGTTCATCCAGCGTCTGCCCCAGGGCATGGACACCGTGATCGGCGAGAGCGGGGTCCTGCTCTCCGGCGGCGAGCGCCAGCGCATCTCCATCGCCCGCGCCATCCTGGCCGACCGGCCCATACTCATCCTGGACGAGGCCACCTCCAGCCTGGACACCGAGAGCGAGCTCTATGTGCAGAAGGCCCTGGAGAACCTGATGCAGGGCCGCACCACCTTCGTGATCGCCCACCGCTTGTCCACGGTGCAGCGGGCCGACCGTATCCTGGTGATCAGCGAAGGGCGCATCGTGGAGGAGGGCAAACACCAGCAGCTCCTGGACCAGGGCGGAGTGTACCGGCGGCTCTACCAGATGCAGTTCGTGGTGGATCGTGGCCTGGAGGTGGCCTGAGGTGCGTGGAGCGCTCCTGGTCCGCTGGGGCCTGATGGCGGGCGGGGCGTTGGGATTGCTGGCCCTGCTGGCGACTATGGTGGACCGTCCCCTCATGGAGGCGGCTGCGGGCTGGGGCCGGGCAGGGCTGGGCCGCCTCTGGGCCCAGGGGGCCTATTGGGCGGGGTTGGGAGGCGTGCAGATCGCGGCCACCGCGGCCTGGTTCCTGTGGGGCTGGTGGCGGGAGCGCCAGCGCGAGAGGGCCTTTGGCTTGGCCGCGCTGGCGGCGGTTTGCGGCGCCGGGCTCAGCGCCCAGGTGATAAAGCACCTCCTGGGCCGTCCCCGGCCGGGCATGCAGATGGACCCCTGGACCTACCTGGGCCCCAGCTGGGACAGCGACTTTCATTCCTTCCCTTCGGGACACACCGCCACCAGCTTCGCCCTGGCGGCGGTGTTGGCCGCGCGCTGGCCGCGGGCGGGCTGGCTGTTCTATCTCCTGGCCGCAGGAGTGGGAGCGGGCCGGGTGCTGGGCGGCTCACATTTTCTCAGTGACGTGCTGGGCGGCGCCTTCCTGGGCCTGGCCTGGGGGCTGGCCCTGGCGAGCCTGGCGCGGCGAAAGGCGGCCCGACCGTGAACGCGCGCACTTGGCAGGCGGCGGTCCTGGCCGTGGTGCTGGCCGCGGCTGCCCTGATGTTCGCCTGGCTGGGGTCCATGCCCCTCAGCGACCGCGACGAGGGTGAGTACGCCGCGGCAGTGGCGGCCATGGCCCGCCGGGGCGACTACCTGGTGCCTACCCTCAACGGCCGCCTCTACCTGGAGAAGCCCATCCTGATCTTCTGGAGCGTGGCCGCGGCGCAGTGGCTCACCGGCCAGCCCGAGTTGGGGGCGCGCCTGCCCTCGGCGGCCAGCGCCTTTGTCCTGGCCTTGCTGGTGGGGGCGCTGGTGTGGCGCGTGGCGGGCAGCTTGGTGCCGGCCGCCTTGGCCCTGGCCGCCTTGGCCTTCGCCCCTCTGAACCTGTTGGTGGCCCGCGCCTGCCTCACCGACCAGCTCCTCAGCCTGTTCACCACCGGAGCCCTGATCTGCGGCTTCCTGGCCCTGGAGCGCGAGCCGCCCGCGGACCGCCCCTGGTGGCTGGCGGCCTGGGCCGCCCTGGGGTTGGGGTTCCTCACCAAGGGGCCGGTGGCCCTGGCCGTGGTCCTGCCCGTGGCGATCATATACGCCCTGTGGCAGCGCCGCCTGGGAGAGACCCTGCGCCGGGCACGGCTGGGGTGGGGACTGGTCGTGTTCCTGGCCATCAACCTGCCTTGGTACGGGCTGGTGTTCTGGCGCCTGGGAGACGTGTTCTGGCAGGCCTTCTTCGTGAGCCAGAACCTGCGCCGCTTCTCCGAGGTGTTGTTGGGTCACGGCGGAGGGTTCTTCTATTACCTGCCGGTGTTGCTCCTGGGCTGCCATCCGTTTGTGGCCGCGGCGTTGCCGGCCTGGGCGCGGGCCTTGTTCCGCAACCCCGCTTCGGCCCGCGCCGCCGATCCCCTGGCCCGGCTGCGCCTGTTGGCCGCCATCGCCTCGGCCTGGACCTGGCTGGTCTTCAGCCTGGCCGCCACCAAGCAGCCCAACTACGTGCTACCCGCCCTGCCCTGGATTGCCCTGCTGGCGGGCTACTTCCTGTGGCGCCTGGGCGCGGGGGAGGAGATCGGCCCCTGGGCGAAAAGGGTGTTCTGGGGAGCCCTGGTCCTGGGCGGGGCGGTGTGGACCCTGGTACTGGCCGGGGTGCCCTTGGCCCTGCCCCTGTTGTGGGACCAGGTGTTGGCCTCCATCCGCTTCGACTCCAGCGAGTACGCCTTGCCCTTGCGGCCTCCGGTGTTCGTGCTCTGGCCCTTGTTGGGCGCCTTGGCCGCGGGCGGCGGGGTGGCGTTGGGCTGGTGGTTGTGGCGGCGGGGCAGGGCGGCCTGGCTGGGCCTGTG
>MTPE01000022.1 GCA_002011835.1 Desulfarculaceae bacterium JdFR-95
GCTCGGTGCAAACCTTCGACGACATGCTGGGCAGCGTGCTCGACCTCAAGGCCTGAGCAGGCCGAAGCCGGGGGGCGGGGAAAGGCTCGTTGGGCCGAAAGGCCGGATAGCACCCGCAAAGCGCGGAGGGGGACCGACCGGGGACGGGGCGGTGCAAGAGACCGGAGACGGGGCCGAAAACAGTAAGGGGCCTGCGCGCCAGGCCGAAAAGCGCGAGGGGGCGATAGCAGGCGGCAGGGAGGTGCTTTGGAGGGGTCCGGGAGTAACGGCAGCTGTTTGTCCTGGTTCCCTTCTTTTTTGCCCCGTACTATGATTGGGGTGCGGAGCGGATAGCCGCCATCTCCGCACGGTAGGGGCATGATTTCTCGAGAGAATAGCCCTCCTTTCCCTGCCTGTGCCCACGGTGATCCGGGCAACGCCGGGGAGCAGACCATCCCAGGCTCGACAACCGTGAACAACTTCCTTGACGCCAATACCTAGTGGGGGACCGGGGGGCTTTTCAGGAAAATCACAACCATACGGATGGGGGACAGGAGGGGTTTGCCTTTTCCCCGAAGGAGAGCGGAAGCAGGTTTGCCCTCACCACCACACAAAGGGATCGACCCACAAAAGCCAAAACGCAAAGGGTGGTTTTCCCTGACTCCGACCCTGAGCGAGCAGGAGCGGCGCGAGCTGGAGGGTAGCGCCTTCCCGGGCCTGGGGGAGGAGCTGGACCTGGCCGACGCCCAAGGTACGTTTTATCACCCGGCGCTTCGGGTTGTGTTTCGGCCTGCTCTGCGCCTTGGTGACACTGGGCTTTCTGGCCTATGGCTATTGTCCACGAGCCGCGCTGGCAGTTCTTCCTGGGGGCCATAGCCATCCTCCCCAGTGTGCTCTTCTGGGCCGCCTTCCTGGCGGGGCTGTTCCTGTTGGCCCTGCTGTTGGCGCTTTTCGTCCTGGAGGGCCTGTGGCGTCTAAGGCAAAAAGGCGCATCTGGCAGACGCGGGAGTGGCGATAGAACCCATCCCGGGCCAGCCCTGTCCAGGCTGGCCCCTGCAAAGACGACGACATATCGTCCCATCCCCTGTTGCCGGCGGCCGGGGCCGCAATCCAAAGCGCTTCTCCCCCCGTCATTCACCGTATGAGCCAAAAAAAGGTGGCCCCAGGACGGGGCCACCGGAGGGGGAACGTGGCGCCTAAGGGACGCCAGGAGTGGGGGCTAGAAGTAGAGGGGGGTGACGGTGAGCTTGTTGGCAACCTTCTCCACGCCAGCCACGCCCAGGGCCGCCTTCTCGGCCTTGGCCTTCTGGCTCTCGTCGGCCACCACCCCCGTGAGGGTGACCACCCCCTGCTCGTCCACCATGACCGAGACGTGGCGGTAGGCCAGGCTGGTGAGGGCCTTCTTGACCGCCCGCTCGATCTCCTTGGCAAAGGCCATACGCTCCAATATCTTACGCCGGGCCTCCCGGTCGGCGCGCCGGCCCAGACTGCCTGCGGCCTCGGCGATGAGCCCTACCGCCTCCTCCACTGCCAGCTCGGCGGTGTTGATCACCAGGTCGAACAACAGAGGATCGGCGATGTCCTGGTGGTAGATGGACTCCAACAGGGCCTTGCGCCGCCGGCCGTAGGTCTCCACGAAGCGGCGGGCCTCCTCCAGGGACACGCCCTTCTTCTCGGCGATGCGCCGGGCGCGCAGCTCCTCCGGGGCGATGATCCGCACCTTGAGCACCCCCGGCACCCCGGCCAGGACCAGGTGCGCTCCCCGCCCTACCAGGACCACGTCTCCCCGCGCGGCCAGCTCGAAGGTGAGCGACTCGAACAGGCTGCGGAAGCCGGGATCGCCGATCAGCAGGCGCTCGAAGAAGCTGTGGGGGCTGATCTCCGACTCGTAGGCCTGGCAGGCCTTGCGGAAGGCCGGGTCACGCGCCTGGGCCTGCTCATGGATGATGCGGCGGTCGATCAGCTCGTAGCCCAGCTTTTGGGCGGCCCGCTCGGCGATCTCGTCGCCCAGGCTGCCCACCTGGCGGGAAATGGTAACTACGGCCATAGCTTACGCCTCCCCTTGCACTTGGGCCNGGGCCTGCTGCCGCCTCAGGCGCGGCCGCTGGATCAGCCACATCAGGCCGTAGAGGGCGATGCCGCCCAGCATCACGACGTTGGTCCACAGGTGCACCGGTTTCTCCGGCGTGCCCAGCTCCATGAACGGCACCCGCTTCACGATGATCTCCGGCCGCAGGATGATCAGGGTGATGACCAGAAACATCACCGTCTCCCACCACTTGTTCTTCACGATGAAGAACCCCTGGGTGGCGCAGGCAAAGGCGAACATGGCCAGCACCGTGGTGATGAAGATGAACGGGCCCTGGATCCACAGCCAGGAGTCGTCGATGCCAATGAGCAACAGCTGGGTGTTGAAGATGAACATGAAGGGCAGTATGGCGGTGCGGATGTCGTAGATGAAGCCCTGCACCCCGGTGGGGATGGGCGGCGACTTGGCGATGGCGCTGGCGGCATAGGCGGCCAGGCCCACCGGGGGCGTGTCGTCGGCCAGGATGCCGAAGTAGAACACGAACAGGTGGGCGGCGATCAGCGGCACCACCAGGTCCATGTCCGGCCCCAGCTCCACGATCACCGGCGCCATGAGCGAGGACACCACGATGTAGTTGGCGGTGGTGGGAAGCCCCATGCCCAGGATGAGGGAGGCCACGGCGGTGAGCAGCAGCAATATCACCAGGTTGCCCATGGCCAGCGTCTCCACCACCTCCATGATTAGGTTGCCCAGGCCCATGGTGACCACCCCCACCACGATGCCGGCGGTGGCCACGGCCACACCGATGCCCAGCATGTTGCGCCCGCCGGCCACCCACGACTCCCAGATGGTGCGCAGGGCCACCTTCAGCCCCCACAGGGCGCTCTGGCCCTCACGCCGGGCGATCACCTGGCTCTGCACGATCATAGTGGCGTACAGCACCAACAGGGAGTAGAAGGCGCTCAGCTCCGGGCTGTAGCGCATGACCAGAAGCGCCCAGATCAGCACCAACAGCGGGATCACGAAGTGGATGCCCTCCAGCAAGGTACGGAAGAAGCTGGGCAACTCCGAGCGTGGCACCCCTTTCAGCCCCAGCTTGCCCGCCTCCAGGTGGGTTATGTAGAACAGGGCGCAATAGCTGGCCACCGCGGGGATGAAGGCGTGCTTGACCACCTCGTAGTAGTTGATGTTGCAGTATTCGGCGATGATGAAGGCCGCCGCGCCCATGATAGGAGGCATGAGCTGGCCGTTGGTGGAGGCGGCCACCTCCACCGCCGCGGCCTTGGTGGGGGGATAGCCCACGTCCTTCATGAGGGGGATGGTGAAGGTGCCGGTGGTGACCACGTTGGCGATGGAGGAGCCCGAGACCATGCCCGAAAGCCCCGAGGCCAACACCGCCGCCTTGGCCGGCCCGCCCCGCATGTGGCCCAGCAGGCTGTAGGCCACCTTGACGAACCACTCGCCCCCGCCGGCCTTCTCCAGGGTGGCCCCGAACAGGACGAACAGGAAGACGATCTTGGCCGACACGTCCAGGGGCACGCCGTAGATGCCCTCGGTGGACATGGTGATCTGGCCGAAGAAGCGGTTCAGGGACACGCCCTTGAAGGCGATCACGTCGGGCATGTAGGGCCCGAAGAAGGCGTAGAAGATGAACAGGCCCGCCACGCAGGTCAGCGCCGGGCCCAGGGCGCGGCGGGCCGCCTCCAACAGCAGCACCACCAACACCGCGCCGAAGATCAGGTCGCGCAGGATGGGCGCGCCCTGGCGCATGGCCAGGCCCTCGTAGTCTATGGCGATGTACAAGGCGGCCAAACAGGCGGCCCCGGCCAGCAGGAAGTCCAGCAGGCGGAAGCGCCGGCGGTCGCTCAGCCAGCGCCAGCGCGGGGGCAGGTCGCGCTTCTTGAACAGGGGATAGCTCAGATAGACCAGGGTGATGGCAAAGGCCAGGTGGATGGCGCGGGTGAGGTCGGCCTGGAGCACGAAGATGTCGGCCAGCGAGAGCTGGAACAGCGACCAACCTGCGGCGATGACCGGTATCACCCATTTCTGCCAGCCCTCGGTGGGGTAGCGCACCCCGGTCTCGGCCTCCTCCACCATCTTCTGGGCCTGGCTGGCGCCGTCCTCTTCCTGGTGCCGTTGAGCCTCGTCTATCTTGTGGTCGAACTTGTCCTCCGTCATGTCGTATCTCCCCTGGTGTCGCGCCACGCGGGAGGCGGGAAAACGGCAAAGCGCCCCCCCGACCGCAGCCACACGGTCGGGGAGGCGCCGTCAGGCGGCTACATCAACCCGGCCTCCTTGTAGTATTTCATGGCGCCGGGGTGGATGGGCGCGGTCAGGCCCTCCAGCATCTTCTTCTTGGTCAGGGTGGAGTAGGCCTTGTGCAGCTTCTTGAAGTCCTCGAAGTTCTCGAAGACCTCCTTGGTGATGGCGTAGACGATGTCGTTGGGCACGTCGATGCTGGTGACGAAGGTGGCCTTGACCGCGAAGGTCAGCACGTCCTTCTTGTTGGCGGCCAGGGGATAGAAGTGGATGGGGATGTAGGCCCGCACGTAGTAGGGGTACTTCTTGATCAGGCTCTGGAGCTGGGGCTCATCCACGGCGATGAAGCGCACCTTGCGCCGGCCGGCGGTGGCCTCCTTGATCATGCCCGCGGGGTTGCCCACGGTGTAGATGAAGGCGTCCACCCGGCCGTCCTGGAGCATCTTGGGCGACTCGGCCGCCTTNAGCCCCTCGGCGCGGGCGAAGTCCTTGTAGCTCATGCCGTACTCTTTGAGGATGTCGATGAAGTTCTGGCGCTGGCCCGAGCCGGGGTTACCCACGGCCACGGCCTTGCCCTTGAGGTCGGGATAGCGCTTGATGCCGGCGTCCACCGCGGCCACCAGGAAGAAGGTCTCGGGATGGATGGAGAAGACCGAGCGCAGCTTCTTCTGGGGATGGCCCTTCCACTCGGCCAGGCCGTACCAGGCCTGGTACTGGCGGTCGGACTGCACCACGCCGAAGTCCAGGTCGCCGGCCATGACCGCGTTGACGTTGAACACCGACCCGCCGGTGGACTCCACCGTGACCCGGATGCCGTACTGCTTGCGCTTCTTGTTCACGATNTTGGCGATGGCGCCGCCGGTGGGGTAGTANACCCCGGTCACGCCGCCGGTGCCGATGGTCACGAAGCGGGTCTTGGCCGCGGCCGGCTGGCCGAGATACAGCAGGCAGCCCGCGGCAAAGGCCAGGGCCAATGCCATGATGCCCAGTCTCTTCATTTACTTCCCTCCTTTTACCGGTTGTAACTCCCTCTTCAAGGGTCCTCCCGCGACCCCGGCGAAGGTGGCTCTACCTCGCCACCCCCAGAGGCGGCCGCCTCAGTTCCGGGGCTCCTTGCCCTCGTCTCCGGGATAGTAGACGTGACGCTTCTTCCACAGCTCCTCCAGGCGCGACAGCCGCGCCAGGGTGGCCTTGCCCTCCAGGAAGGCGATGCCGGTCACGATGGCGTTGATCAGGCTCAGGGCCGCCACGAAGGACTCCAGGTAGGAGTCCAAGGCAAAGGAGGCCGGCATCACCAGATCGGCCGCCGTGGCCAGGGGCGAGAGCGCCGAGTCGGTGAAGGCGATCACCGTGGCGCCGGCCTCCTTGGCCGCCTGCGCCACCTCCACGGTCAGGCTGGTGTAGCGGGGAAAGGAGAACGCCACCAACAACGAGCCGGGGCCCAAGGCCTCCACCTCGGACCACACGTCGTCGAACCCCGGGGTGATCAGATGCACCCGCCGGCCCAACACCTTGAGAGCACTAGCCAAAAACACGGCCAGCGCATGGGCGGAACGCAGGCCGATGACGTGTACCTCCCGCGCCTGGCTCATGCGCTCCACCACCTTGCGGTAGGTCTCCAGCGAGGTGGTCTCCGCGGTCTGCACCAGGTTGGCCA
>MTPE01000450.1 GCA_002011835.1 Desulfarculaceae bacterium JdFR-95
GGGGCGCGGGGCTTTTTCGTCCCTTGCCTTGGCGTGGCGGGTCTTTCGTCGGGAGAGAGGGTGTGGGAAGCAAGGGTCTCCCCCCACACTGGGGTTTGCTTGCGGTGGGCGGGAGGGGGGCTTATATTAGCTGTGTAGTGTTGGTTTTTACGGTTTGACTCGCGGAGGGAGGGGAGAGCTGCCATGAGCGAGGAAGATCTGGGTTTCAAGGTACGGGATCGGCGGCGTCTCAACCCGGATGGGACCTTGCGCGAGGAAGTGGAGGAATCCGAGGAGGAACGGCCGCAGCGGGAGGCCCGGTCCCCAGAGGCGGAAGGGAAGCCGCGTGAGGAGGCGCGGCGGCGGGCGCCTTTGCCGCCGGTGGACTTCTCGGGTCTGATCGTGTCTCTGGCCCAGGCGGCGATGATGCACATGGGCCAGTTGCCCGACCCCAAGACCGGCGAGCGGCGCCAGGACATGGAATTGGCGCGGCACACCATAGACACCATCGCCATGCTGAAGGAGAAGACCCAGGGCAATCTGAGTGAGGAGGAGCAGCGGCTCCTGGACCATACCCTCACCGATCTGCGCTTGGCCTACGTGCAGTTGAACAAGTAAGGGGGCCGCGGGCTCGCGGCCCGTTCGTTTTCGCGGAGGTTTTTTCATGACTCCAGCCAAGAGGTACGCCTTGATCCTGGTTTCGCTGGTCCTGGTTCTGGGACTGGCCTTGATGGTGCCGGCTCCGGCGACGGCGGGGGACGTGCCGGACAGCTTTGCCGAGTTGGTGGAGGAGGTGTCGCCGGCGGTGGTGAACATCCGCACGGTGAAGACGGTCAAGGGCGGGCCGCTGTTCGGCTTTTTCGGCTCTCCCGGCCAGGGGCCGGGCGGGGGTGAGAAGCGTCTGCCCGACCTGCACGAGTTCTTCCGCCGTTTCTTCGGCGGGCCGGGTGGACCGGGCATGCCCCCGCGGGAGTTCAAGCAGCGGGCCCTGGGCTCGGGGGTGATCGTGGACCCCGAGGGCTATGTGCTCACTAACAACCACGTGATCGCCGGTGCGGAGGAGATCAGGGTCAAGCTCAAGAGTGGCAAGGAGTACCAGGCCGAGATCGTGGGTCGGGACAAGAAGACCGACCTGGCCCTGATCCGCATCAAGACCGACCACCGTCTGCCCTATCTCAAGCTGGGGGACTCGGACAAGCTGAAGGTGGGCGACTGGGTGTTGGCGGTGGGCAACCCCTTCGGCCTGGAGAACACGGTCACCGCCGGCATCGTGAGCGCCAAGGGGCGCATCATCGGCGCGGGGCCGTATGACGACTTCATCCAGACCGACGCCAGCATCAACCCGGGCAACTCCGGCGGTCCTCTGATCAACCTGGACGGCGAGGTGGTGGGGATCAACACCGCCATCGTGGCCCAGGGTCAGGGCATCGGCTTTGCCATCCCCATCAACCTGGCCAAGGTGGTGATGAAGCAGTTGCGNGAGAAGGGCCGGGTGGTGCGTGGCTGGCTGGGGGTGTACATCCAGCAGGTGACCCCGGAGTTGGCCCAGAAGTTCGGGCTCAAGGAGCCCCACGGCGCCTTGGTGGCGGACGTGATCAAGGACGGTCCTGCGGCCAAGGCGGGCATCGCGCGGGGTGACATCATCGTGTCCTTCGACGGCAAGCAGGTGTCCGACAGCCACGCCCTGCCGCGCATGGTGGCCGCCACGCCAGTGGGCAAGGAGGTGGAGGTCACCGTGGTCCGCAAGGGCCGGGAGAAGACCTTCACGGTCAAGATCGGCGAACTGAAGGAAGAGACGGTGGCGGCCGGTCCCAAGGCGCCGGCCAAGACCAAGCTGGGCATGACCCTGCAGGAGCTCACCCCCGAGCTGGCCAAGCAGCTGGGCGTGGAGGGCAAGAAGGGCCTGGTGATCACCGAGGTGCGGCCAGGCGGTCCGGCGGCCGAGGCGGGGCTGACCCGCGGGGACGTGATCCTGGAGGCGGCCAACCAGCCGGTGACCAGCCTGGCCCAGTTCAACCGCATCGCGGCCAAGCTCAAGCCGGGTGAGGGCCTGTTGCTCTTGGTGCAGCGCCGGGAGGGCACCTTGTTCGTGGTGGTCAAGGCGCCCAAGAAGTAGCCGGGCCATATCCACCCCGCGGAGGTGGTGCGAAGGGAGCCCTTGACAGGGCTCCCTTTTACGTCTAGACCTGTAGTGGGATTTCAATTTTGATTCTTGGGGGTACTGCCTCCCTCGGCCATAAGGGGGGTGGCGGGGCGGGCTTCCCGATCCCGGACCAGGTGAGAGATGCAGCTTCGCGTGCTGGCGCCGGCCAAAGTGAATCTTTACTTGCGGGTATTGGGCCGGCGGCAGGACGGGTATCACGAGCTGATTACCCTGATGCAGCCGGTGGACCTGTGCGACGAGCTGGTGATCTCGCGTGAGGGCCAGGGGCTCAGGTTCACCTGCGACGACCCTTCCTTGCAGCGGGACAACCTGGTGGAGCGGGCGGCGCGGGCCTGGTTCCAGGCGGCGGCTCTGCGGCCGCGGGTGCATCTGCATCTGGTCAAGCGGGTGCCGGTGGGCGCGGGTTTGGGGGGTGGATCCTCGGACGCCGCGGCGACGCTTTTGGGTCTAAACGCTCTTTATGACGGGCTNTTGTCTCCCCAGCGCTTGTACGAGNTGGCCTGTGGGTTGGGTTCGGACGTGCCCTTTTTCCTGGGGGGGGTCACCGCCCTGTGCCGCGGCCGAGGGGAGGTGGTGGAGCCCTGGCCGGAATTTCCCCTGCTGGACTATGTGTTGGTGAACCCTGGCTTCAGGGTGTCCACGGCCTGGGTGTATGGCCAATTGGATTTGCCGTGGACAAAGTTGCCTGAAGTCAATAGAATATATCGCCTACAGAGCCAGTGTGGTCCGTTGCCGGCAGGGCTTCTGGCCAACGACTTGGCCGAGGTGACCAAGCGCGCCCACCCCGAGGTGGGAGAGTTGGAAGGTGCCCTGGCGGCATGCGGGGCTCTGGGCAGCTTGATGTCCGGCAGTGGCCCCACGGTCTTCGGCGTGTTTGCCGACCAGGAATCGGCCCGCCGGGCGGCCCGGCGCTTGGGGAGGCGTCGCGGCTGGTGGGTGCGGGCCTGCCGGGGCATTCAAGCTTGAGAGAAGAGGGGGACACATCATGGAGGTGACGGAAGTAAGGGTTTTCCCGGTGGACGAGGACCGGCTCAAGGCCTACGCCACCATTACCTTCGACTCCTGTTTCTTGGTGCGGGACCTGAAGGTGATCATGGGCAACAAGGGCCTCTTTGTAGCCATGCCCAGCAAGAAGCGCAAGGACGGGACCTATCAGGACACGGCCCATCCTCTGAACCGCGAGACGCGCAAGATGATCGAGGACCACGTGCTGGGCGAGTATTTCCGCCTCACCGGGGGGACGCAGGCGGCCAAGGAGCCGGCTTCGGAGCAAAAGGAGGAGGAGACCGCCTGAGAAGCCTCGGCTATAATTTGGGGCAGAGGCGGATCCAAGAGATAGCGGCTGGGGCGTCGTCAAGTGGTAAGACACGGGTCTTTGGAACCCGCATTCGCAGGTTCGAATCCTGCCGCCCCAGCCAATTTGCTGTAGGCGCAGTGGAGCCCGGGACGCGACAGGGCGGACGGGCAGTGGGGGTGAGACGGTCATGTTCGACAAGCTCAAGGTCTTCACCGGCAACAGCAACCCCCAGCTGGCCGAGGAGATATGCCAATATCTCCATCTGCCGGTGTCCGAGGCGGCGGTGCGGCGCTTCTCGGACGGCGAGATCTTCGTGGAGGTGCGCGAGAACGTGCGCGGCGCGGACGTGTTCGTGGTCCAGTCCACCAGTCCGCCGGTGAACGACCACCTGATGGAGCTGCTCATCATGGTGGACGCCTTCCGCCGCGCCAGCGCCCGGCGCATCACCGCGGTGATCCCCTACTACGGCTATGCCCGCCAGGACCGCAAGGTGGCCCCCCGGGTGCCCATCAGCGCCAAGCTGGTGGCCGACCTCATCTCCACCGCCGGCACCGGCCGCGTGCTGTGCATGGACCTGCACGCGGGCCAGATCGGCGGGTTCTTCAACATCCCGGTGGACCACCTGTTCGCCACCCCCATCATGCTCGACTACCTGCGCAAGCACCTCACCGGCGAGGCGGTCATCGTCAGCCCCGACGCCGGTGGTGTGGAGCGGGCGCGGGCCGTGGCCAAGCGCCTGCAGTGCGGCCTGGCCATCATCGACAAGCGCCGCGAACGGGCCAACGAGGCCCAGGCCATGAACATCATCGGAGACGTGGAAGGGCAACTGGCCATCATCGTGGACGACATGATCGACACCGCCGGCACCCTGACCGAGGCGGCCCGGGCCCTGGTGGACCACGGCGCGCGCGAGGTGTGGGCCTGCGCCACCCACCCGGTGCTCTCCGGTCCCGCGGTGAGTCGGCTCAAGGAGAGTCCCATCAGCCGGGTGGTGGTCACCAACACCATCCCCCTGAGCGAGGCGGCCAAGGCCTCGGGCAAGATCGTCAGCCTGTCGGTGGCCCGCCTGCTGGGAGAGGCCATCCGGCGCATCCACATGGAAGACTCGGTCAGCTCCCTGTTCGTCTAGGGCGACAGGGAGCGGGCAGCCTGGTACGGCCCGGCCGGACCCCCTCATGGCTGGGGTGGAGGCCTGGGCCCGCTGGGAGGGGCGGAGGTCGTGCCTGCCCCCTGGCCAGGGCGGAACGGTCTCCACGGGGGGTGAGGCGGGCGGGGCCGGATTCGGGCCGCGAAAGGCCATGTTGCAGTGGCTGTTTATGTTTCGCGTCCGGGCGCCCTCATTCACGATCTGCGCGCGGGACGCCTCCACGGCCGAGGTGCGGCCGTTTCCGCCTTTGGGCGGCGGTCTTGACAGGGGCTGGGCGGCGGGATATAGCCCAAAATCCGCCCCCGGCAACAGGGGCGAAAACATTTGCCTTATGTGAAAAAATGCATTATTATCACTTGACTTCGGTGGTCGCCCGGTGGGCGGGCCGAAGGGAGGAGTAGGTAAGCCATGCGACAGTTAGCCCTGGCGGTGAGCCGCCGGGAGGGTACAGGCAAGAGCGCGGCGCGCAAGCTGCGCCAGCGTGGGTTTGTACCGGCGGTTATCTATGGCACTCGACCCCAGGCCGAGCACCTGGCCGTGGCGGTGAACGACCTGCAGAAGGTCTTGGCCCAGGTGAGCGGTTCGGTGGCCTTTTTGTCCCTGCAGGTGGAGGGCGAGGATGCTCCCCGCATGGCCATGCTGCAGGAGGTGCAACTGGATCAGATCGGCCGTCGCTACCTGCATGTGGACTTCCTGGAGATCCACCCGGAGAAGGAACTGACGGTGGAGGTCCCCTTGGAGCTGGTGGGCGAGGCGGCCGGGGTCAAGGCCGGCGGCATGCTCAACCAGTTGGCCTACACCCTCATCGTGCGGGGTCTGGTGGCCGACATTCCAGACACCATCGCGGTGGATGTCTCCGGGCTGGAGGTGGGCGACACCCTCACCGCGTCCCAGGTGCCCTTGCCCGAGAAGGTGGCGGCGGCCTGGGAGGAGGACTTCCCCGTGGCCACCTGCCTGAAGCCCATGGCCGCCGAGGTGGCCGAGGAGGAAGGCGAGGAGGCCGAAGGCGAGGCCGGCGAGGAGGCTGCCGCGGAGGAGGCGGCGGCGGACAAGGCCGAGGAGCCGAGCGAGTAGGAGGCCGTGGGCCTGCAGGCGGTCCCAGCCCCGGGTACGGTGCTGGTGTTGGGCCTGGGCAATCCCGGGCCGCGCTATGCCGAGACCCGTCACAACCTGGGCGCCCAGATCGTGTCCGAGCTGGCTCGGCGTCACGATGTGGCTCTGGGCCCGGGGGACAAGGCCGGGGGGGGAAGGCAGAGGCGGGGCCGAGGCCTGAGAGCGTGGGCCATGGCCCTGGGGGGGCGGCGAGGNTTGAAGAGCTTTTGGGGTCGGGGCCGGG
>MTPE01000375.1 GCA_002011835.1 Desulfarculaceae bacterium JdFR-95
GGTCCAGCGCAGCGCGCCGGGCTACGGTCAGCAGCCAGCCAGCAGCCGAGCCCCGGCCGGGGGAGAAGGTGCGGGCGCGCGCCCAGATCTTGAGGAAGGTCTCCTGGGTCACATCCTCGGCGGCCATCTTGTCGCCCAGGATGCGCAGGGCCAGGCCATGGACGCGCGGCGCGAACCGATCATAGAGGGCCAGAAAGGCCCGCTCATCCCCGCGCGCGAGGCGCAGAATTAAGTCCTGCTCGTTAGGACTCTCCTNCATACTGACCCGATTATAGCCGCCCAGGTTCGCAGGCAGAAGGGCCAGTCCATGGTGAGTCCCTCTCAGAGAGATCGCCATATGGGGGGTTGCCGCGGAGCCGGGGGGCACTCCCGATCATCAACATCCATTGGTATCATTGGCCGCACCCGATAGAGCAGGAGGGCCGGGCATGGATTTCCGCGAGTATCAACAACGAGCCATGGTGACCGCCATCTATCCAGAGGGCGCTCGCATTATTTACCCGGCATTGGGCCTGGCCAACGAGGCGGGGGAGGTGTTGGGCAAGATCAAAAAGGTCATTCGCGACCGGGGCGGCGACTTTGGGGACCCCGAAGTGGCCGCGGCCATCGGAGCGGAACTGGGGGATGTGCTATGGTATGTGGCGGCGCTGTGCCGTGATCTGGGCTTGGAGATGGATGCCCTCGCGCGCCAGAACGTGGCCAAGCTGGCTGGGCGGGCCGCACGCGGCGCGCTTCAGGGTGAGGGCGACGCCCGCTGAACCCCCAAGCGATGGGCGATGACAGGCGCCAGAGCCGCCACATAAACCGTCGCTGGCACAACAGCCAGGATCCGCAGGACCGTTGGAGGAAAGAAGAAGACCAGCCAGCCCAGCTGGCCCAGTAAGGGTGGCAGCCATCCCAGGGGCAGGGCAAAAAGGGCCAGCAAATCCGTCTGCTGATAGTAGGGCGCGGCCAGCGCGTTCGCGGCCGCCAGAGCCAGCAGCCGTCTCCCCTGGCTCATGGGCAAGAGCAGGGGCGGTAGCCATAGCAGGAGCGCCCAGGGCCCCAGCCAGCGCCACAGGGACAGGCTGCCCCAATCGTTGGGTGGGGTGGCCTGGGCATAGCGCCACAGGTCGGAGGGCCAACCCGGCCATGCCAGCAGGGAGAGGGCGGCCACGGCAGAGGGGATCAGCAGGGCCAGCCAGCGCTCCCGCCAGCGCAGGGGCGCAGCCAGGAGCAGGATGAGGCCAAGGACCCCTCCCATCTGGATTTTGAGCGAGGCGATGATCAGCGCCAGGCCCACGATAGGCCAGCGGTGCCGCAGCGCGCCCCACCACAGCAAGCCCAGGGCCCCGACAATCAATCCGGCAACAGAACCCAGGAAGACGACATAGAGCATTTGAAAGGCGAGCAGGGCGGGCGCGGTGCGCCCGCCAAAAACACGCGTCGCGAACCACACCCCGCCCACGTTAATCAGCCCCCAGAGGGAAAACCCCCAGGCGAAGGGCAGCGCAGCCAGGGGCCCAAAGAGCCACAACGCCCAATAGGGGTAATAGAAGAAGATCAACTCGCCCCTTGCTGCCCGCATATACACATCGTAGTCATTCGGCGGAACAGGCAGTTGGGCATAGATCCACAGAGAAAGGCCGATAGCCCCTACAGACATGCCAATAGCGAAGGCCTCCGCGCGTGAGGGACGGGCCCGCAGGCGGTCCGCCAGCACCTGTGGGTCGCGGGGCAGAAGGGGGCGTCTTTCCAGGGCGCTGCTCAGGGCACGCCCGATCCAGCCTCTGCTGAGGGCGGTGCTGGCCTGCGGCGCCGCGGGCATGGGCCTCACCTGGTCCCAAGCGTTGGCGGGGGCAGGCGACCTTCCGGGGTCTCCTCTCCATCCAACCCGGCGTTCGCCCATTCCACTGTGCGCAGGCCAGTGCCAAAAGCGTAGCCCGAAACAACCAGCATGGGCACATGCAACAAAACCCAATAGAGGCCGGAACTCAGGTCTTTGGTGAAGGCCACGCCCAGGGTCAGCACGCCCACGACCAATCCCAGGTACCCGTTGACCCGCAGCAGCGGCAGGTTGAGGGGCCGGTCGCTGAGCAGCAGGACGCTCAGATAGATAGGCGTGATCATGCAGAAGGCAGCGGGGGAGGAGGAAAAGAGGATCATGGCGGGGTCCAATTGCCAGGGCTGGTCGGGATCCCAAAAGGCCATGAACGCCATGGCAATCAGCCAGAACTGCCCCACGGCGGGCCGGCGGAAGGTCAGCCTGCTGCGACCGATGAGCGCCTCCCAGAACCACAAGGCGGCGACGATGGCATACCACAGGGACAGCATGCTGACCACCACCAGGCCGTAGGTCTCGGTGACCACGGTTGTTTGGATGTAGAGGGTGAAGAGGAAGTGAAGGCCGACGAGCAGGGCGAAGGGCCGGGCCATGCGCTGGCCGCCCATGAACAAGGCCACGAGCAGGAGGGCGACCGCCAGGTGCATGAGGGGCATATAGGGGTCGAAGAGCAGGCGTTTTTGATAGAAGGCTTCGGAGACCACCCATATCGCCTCGCCCCACTCAGCCCAGTAGTCCTCGACGCGCTGGGCGTAGGGGGGCACCGCGGCGGGAAGCAGGGTCAGCAGCAAGTAGAACCGAGGCTTGCGGGTGAGGCGCTCGAGGAAAGCGTATCCCATGTGCGGGCCAGCCGGACGGATGGGGATGCGTATTGCCTCGCGCGCTTGGGCCATGGACAAAAGATATCCTATTCAGGCGATTTTGGCCAATGGCTGAGGGTCAGAGGAAAGCGTGTCCCGGCCGGGCGTTGAATGAGCCACGGCCAGGGGGGGAGGAAAGAGCATGGCGCAGGCAAACGCGCCCGGGCGGGCGCGTGGCGGGCAAAAAAAAGCCCCTTGGCGATGGCCTACTCTCCCAGGCCGTCTCCAGCCAAGTACCATCGGCGCTGGCGGGCTTAACTTCCGGGTTCGGGATGGGACCGGGTGTACCCCCGCCGCTCTAATCACCAAGGGGCGATTTCACGTAGGATGCGGTTGTTAATCCACTGAATAGCTGCTGATGGCTGACAGCTGAAAGCTGACCGCTCATCGGAAGAGCGCCGAGTTCTCCGCATCACCGTTAAGCCCTCGGCCATTAGTACACCTTAGCTCAACGCATTGCTGCGCTTACACATGGTGCCTATCAAGCAGGTGGTCTACCTGCGGCCTTACCCGGTTAACCCGGTGAGGGACCTGATCTTGGGGCGAGTTTCCCACTTAGATGCTTTCAGCGGTTATCTCTGCCAGACGTGGCTACCCAGCGATGCCGTTGGCACGACAACTGGCACACCAGAGGTCTGTCCACCCCGGTCCTCTCGTACTAGGGGCAGCTCCCCTCAAGTCCCTTACGCCCACAGCGGATAGAGACCGACCTGTCTCACGACGGTCTGAACCCAGCTCACGTACCGCTTTAATGGGCGAACAGCCCAACCCTTGGGACCTTATCCAGCCCCAGGATGCGATGAGCCGACATCGAGGTGCCGAGCCTTGCCGTCGATGTGAACTCTTGGGCAAGACTAGCCTGTTATCCCCGGGGTAGCTTTTATCCGGTAAGCCACGGCCCTTCCACTCGGTACCGTGGGATCACTAAGCCCGACTTTCGTCCCTGCTCGACGTGTGTGTCTTGCAGTCAAGCTCCCTTGTGCCTTTGCACTCTGCGGCTGGTTTCCATTCAGCCTGAGGGAACCTTTGGGCGCCTCCGTTACCTTTTAGGAGGCGACCGCCCCAGTCAAACTACCCACCTGGCACGGTCCCCCTGCCGGATGACGGTCAGGGGTTAGGGCCCAGACTTAGCAAGGGTGGTATTCCACTGGCGGCTCCACCGAGGCTGGCGCCCCGGCTTCATAGCCTCCCACCTATGCTAGACAAACTAAGCCCGAACTCAATGCCAAGCTATAGTAAAGCTCCACGGGGTCTTTTTGTCCTGCTGCGGGTACGCGGCATCTTTACCGCGACTTCAATTTCGCCGGGTCCCTCGTTGAGACAGTGCTCCAGTCGTTACGCCGTTCGTGCGGGTCGGAACTTACCCGACAAGGAATTTCGCTACCTTAGGACCGTTATAGTTACGGCCGCCGTTCACCGGGGCTTCGGTTCAGAGCTTCGCCTCCCGAGGGAGGCTAACCCTTCCCCTTAACCTTCCGGCACTGGGCAGGCGTCAGCCCCTATACATCGCCTTGCGGCTTAGCAGAGACCTGTGGTTTTGGTAACCAGTCGCCAGAGCCATTTCACTGCGGCCTCCCCGAGCTCCACCTGATTAAGTTTCACCCAGGGAGGCGCCCCTTCTCCCGAAGTTACGGGGCCATTTTGCCTAGTTCCTTAACGAGGGTTCTCCCGTTCGCCTTGGTATGCTCTACCCGTCTACCAGTGTCGGTTTGCGGTACGGGCACCCAGGATTCAACGCTTAGAGGTTTTTCTCGGCAGCAAGGCTCAGCCACTTCCGCCTCAGGGGCTCGCCATCGCGCCTCAGCTCAGGGTACGGATTTGCCTATACCCCTCATCGCCTACACGCTTAGCACCTGCACAACCAATCGCAGGCTGGCCTACCTCGCTGCGTCACCCCATCGCTCCTCCCAGGTGGTTCCGGAATGTTGACCGGATGTCCATCGCCTACGCCTTTCGGCCTCGGCTAAGGCCCGACTAACCCGACGCGGATTGACCTTCCGTCGGAAACCTTAGACTTACGGCGAACACGGTTCTCACGTGTTTTACGCTACTCATGCCGGCATTCTCACTTCTGCCCGCTCCAGCCGTCCTTTCGGTCGACCTTCCTCGCGGACAGAACGCTCCCCTACCGCCCCCTCCATCCGCAGATGGAGAAGGCCCATGGCTTCGGTGCTGAGCTTAAGCCCCGTTAAATTATCCGCGCAGGACCGTTCGACCAGTGAGCTGTTACGCACTCTTTAAAGGATGGCTGCTTCTAAGCCAACCTCCTGGCTGTCTAAACAGTCCCACATCGTTTTCCACTTAGCTCAGACTTAAGGACCTTAGCCGATGGTCTGGGCTCTTTCCCTCTCGACCACGAAACTCATCTCCCGTGGTCCGACTGCCACGCTCTGGAGTACCGGCATTCGGAGTTTGGTTAGGTTCGGTAAGCGATAAGCCCCCTAGCCCATCCAGTGCTCTACCTCCGGTACTGAACGCGTGACGCTAGCCCTAAAGCTATTTCGGGGAGAACAAGCTATCTCCGAGTTCGTTTGGCATATCACCGCTACCCACAGCTCATCCCACGCTTTTGCATCAGCGAAAGGTTCGGGCCTCCACGAGCGTTTAGACTCGCTTCACCCTGGCCATGGGTAGATCACTCGGTTTCGTGTCTAATCCCTGCGACTGGACGCCCTATTCAGACTCGCTTTCGCTACGGCTACGGGTGTGCCTCCCTTAACCTCGCCACAGAGATTAACTCGCCGGCTCATTCTCCAAAAGGCACGCCGTCAGGCCTAGCGGCGCACACCCCGGTTTCCCGGGGGCACCGACCCGCCATTAGCCCTCCGACCGCTTGTAGGCGCACGGTTTCAGGTTCTATTTCACTCCCCTAACAGGGGTTCTTTTCACCTTTCCCTCACGGTACTTGTGCACTATCGGTCGCCAAGTGTATTTAGCCTTGGAGAGTGGACTCCCCAGCTTCCCGCCGGATTAGCGTGCCCGGCGGTACTCAGGTACCCGACGAGAGTCGACCAGCTTTTGCATACGGGGCTAGCACCCTCTATGGCTGGCTTTTCAACACCATTCTGCTAGCCGGTCGATTTGTAACTCCCATATGTCGGGCCCTACAACCCCGGCAGAGCAAGCTCTGCCGGTTTGGGCTCTTCCGCGTTCGCTCGCCACTACTAGCGGAATGATCTCTTTTCCTCTGGGTACTAAGATGTTTCAGT
>MTPE01000485.1 GCA_002011835.1 Desulfarculaceae bacterium JdFR-95
CTCGACCACCAGCTCGGGTCGGCGCGCCGCTTCCTGGGGACCACAGGGAATCACCACACCCAGGTTCGGATCCAGTATCCACCAACGGGAGGGAGCCACTTGGGCCAGGGCCATTACGTGGTGGTTCAGGGCCAATATGCGCGCCGGTATGCCTTGGCGGGACAGAATGCCCCACACGACCACCGCCTGTTGACTACAGAGGCCGATGCCTCGCCTCAGACCTCGGGCCGGGTCGCAGAATTCATAGTAGCGCCAGAAGGGGTACACCACCCCGGCCAGGAACAGGAGCCAGTTCTCCCAGGGGGGGACCCATAGGTGATAGGAGAAAGTGTCTATGGGCCGTCGGTAGTGGAGGATGGCATCGTGTACCAGGGTGGTGAGGCGATGCAGGTAGCGCGCGAGGGGTTCGGCGGGCTGGNGCTGGGCCAAGCGATATAGCGCCGCACCATCTGCCGGAACGCGAAGGAGGTCACCNCCTTNACCTTGGTAGTCGGCCAAGCGGGGGCTGCGCAAGGGCAGGACGAATCCGGCCAGGTTCAGCAGCAACAGGCCGATGCCGATATAGGACAGTATGGCCCGCCAATACCGCCGCACAGCAGATATACTTCAATTTGGGGACCCCCGCGGCAGGCGGGTGGTATGGCGTAGGTCCACCCCCGGCTCTTGTTTCAGGTGGCGGTAGAGCTGGCGGCAGGCCTCCAGCTCCGGCCCTTCCTGACCCGGGACCAACAGCACCAGGTGGGGGAAGGTGTCCAGAGGGACCTCGGCGGGCGGGGCCATGAACAGGGCCACCTGGGCTTGGTTGAGGTTGAGGGGCTGGGTGGCGATGAGCACCGGCTCCTGGTGTTGGTCGGGCTGGCCGGCCAGGGCGTGGGGCAGGAAGGAGGCGGGGTCGAAGGTCCACAGCACCTGGTCCAGGCGCTCGGCCTGGGCCGGGTCGCGGGCCACGATCAGCACCCGGCGGCCCTGGGAGTGGTGATGGGCGGCCAGGTGTGCCGCGGCCGGCTCCGCCGCCAGGCCCACCCGCCCCAGGTTCACGAACTCCACCACGGTGCGCTCCATGGAGCCGATGGTAGCACAGGTGGGCCTGGTTGTCCCCCGGCGCGGGGCCTGATAGGATCGAGGTGGGAGGAGGCCATGAGACGAGTGCCGGTGGCCGAGCTGGAGCCGGGCATGGTCCTGGCCCAGGACGTGACCCGCGGCGACGGGGTGGTGCTCATGGGCAAGGGCGCCACCATCAGCGAGGAGGTGATCAGCCTGCTCACCCGCCTGGAGATCGAGGCGGTGGTGGTGGAGGGCGACCTGTTCGCCAGCGACGAGGAGCGCCAGGCCTGGCTGGCCCATTTGGAGAAGGAGCTGGAGCGGCGCTTCTCGCGAGTGGCCGAGGACAAGGTGCTCATCGCCATCCGCGAGATGATCCGCCGCCGCTTCCGCCAGGGCCTGGGGCCGCCGCCTCCCCGCCCGCAGGCCGAAGACGAAGACGACATCTTCCTCACCGGGGAGGACTAGGGCCGTGGTCCAGGAGGCGGTGGCGGCCAAGAAGCGGGTGCAGTTGCTCAAGAACCTGCCCACCCTGCCCGGCATGATCGACAAGATCAGCAAGGCGGTGGAGTCCAAGCGCTTCTCGGCGGCGGACATCGGCAAGCTGATCAGCCGCGACCAAGTGCTCACGGCCAAGGTGCTCAAGCTGGCCAACAGCGCCTTCTTCGGCTTCTCGCGCAAGGTGGGCTCGCTCACCCAGGCCCTGGTGCTGTTGGGCTTCGACGTGGTCAAAGGGCTCATCCTCACCAGCAGCGTCTTCGACCTGATGAAGACCAAGGGCCANGGCCTGTGGGAGCACTCCATGGGCGTGGCCACCACCGCGGCGGTGATCGCCTCCCGCATGGAGTTGGACGACGTGGAGGAGGTCTCCCTGGCCGGGCTGTTGCACGACCTGGGCAAGGTGGTGATCCGGGTACACATGCCCGACGACGCCGCCTCCATCCTGGAGCTGGTGGAGGTGGAGGGCATGAGTGTGCGCCAGGCCGAGCGCGAGGTGCTGGGCTTCAGCCACGCCCAGGTGGGCCTGTGGCTGGCCGAGAGCTGGAAGCTGCCCCCCACTCTCACCGACCCCATCCGCTGGCACCACCAGCCCGCCGGCGCGCGCAAGGCCCCCCGCATCACCGCCGCGGTACACCTGGCCGACGTGCTGGTGCGCGGCTACGGCCTGGGTGACGGCTACGACGACTGGGTGCCTCCCCTGGAGCGCAGCGCCCTGGCCCGCCTGGGGNTNCGCTCCGCCGACCTGGAGGCCATCGTGGAGCAGATGTGNCAGAAGCTGGCCGCGGCCGAGAGCCTGCTGCCCGTCTGAGGGGCCGGGATGTAATAAATCTGCCATACCACGGCAGATTTCCCCCAGCCTCGCTTGACACTCCTCCAGGGGGGGCTTATATTGCCAGGGAGGGCGTGGTACAGCGGCCATGAAAGGGCTGTATCAGCTAACATGTTGTAATGATTGACAGAATCCCCGCCGCGCGCGGGAGGCGGACATAGATGGCCAAGGACTACTACAAGATTCTGGGGGTGGACAGAAACGCCACCCAGGAAGAGATCAAAAGGGCCTATCGCAAGCTGGCGCTCAAGTATCACCCCGACCGCAACAAGGGGGATAAACAGGCCGAGGAGCGCTTCAAGGAGATCGGCGAGGCCTACGCGGTGTTGTCCGACCCGGAGAAGCGCAAGCAATACGACACCTTCGGCAGCCAGGACTTCGGCCGGCGCTTCAGCCAGGAGGACATCTTCCGCGGCTCGGACATCGCCGACATCCTGCGCGAGATGGGCCTGGGGGGAGACTTCTTCGCCCGTTTCATGGGCGGCGGTGGTCCGGGTCGGGGCGGTTTCCGCACCTATACCTTCACCGGCGGCGGGCCCCAGGCCGGCATGGGTGGCTTCGACTTCGGCTTCGGCGAGGCCCCCGGCGCCATGCGGGGCCAGGACCTGATCTACGAGCTGCCCGTGAGCCTGGAGGAGGTGTTCCACGGCGCCACCAAGATGGTTTCCTATCGCCGGGGGGGCAAGCTGGAGCGGGTGAGCGTCAAGATCCCGCCCGGTATCGCCACGGGCCAGAAGCTGCGCCTGGCGGGCAAGGGCGAGCCCGGTCCGGCCGGCGGTCAGCCCGGTGACCTCTACATCCGCATCCGGGTCCTGGACCATCCCCACTTCAAGCGCGAGGGCAACGACCTGGAGACGGTCAAGGAGATCACCTTCAGCCAGGCCGCCCTGGGCGCCACGGTGGAGGTGCCAGCCATAGACGGCAAGACCCTGTCGGTCAAAGTGCCCAAAGGCGTCCAAAGCGGCGCCCGCCTGCGCCTCAAGGGCCAGGGCCTGCCCCGTTTCAAGGGCTCCGGCCGGGGCGACCTCTACGTCAAGATCAAGGTCCAGGTGCCCAAACGCCTCACCAAACGCCAGCGTGAGTTGATCGAGGAGCTGGCCAAAGAGGGCCTGTGAGCGCCATGAGGCACAAGGGGGGGCTGCGGATCTGGGCGGCGGCCCTGTTGGTCCTGATATTGACCCTGGCCGCCGCGGCCGAGGCCCGCGACTGGCCCCGACCCCAGGGTCCGGTGGCCGACTACGCCGGAGTGATCCCCCCTGCCTATCGCCGCCGCATCGCCGCCCTGGCCACCGAGCTGTGGCAGAAGACCGGGGTGGCGGTGGTGGTGGCCACCCTGCCCAGCCTGGAGGGCCACACCATCGAGGAGGTGGCGGTGCGCCTGTTCGAGCGCTGGGGCATCGGCGCCAAGGGCGAGGACAAGGGAGTGCTCATCCTGGTGGCGATCAAGGAGCGCCGCCTGCGTATCGAGGTGGGCTACGGCCTGGAGGGAATCCTCACCGACGCCAAGGCGGGCCTCATCCGCGACCGCGCCCTGGTGCCCCTGCTGAAGCGCAACCAGTACGGCCCCGCCCTGCTCAACGGCGTGGCCGCCGTGGCCCAGCTGGTCGCGGCCCAGACCGGGACCCAGCTCACCGGCCTGCCGCGGCGCCGGGCCGCCCGCGGCTACTCCGGTGTGGGTCTGGGCGGCCTGCTGGTGATCCTGATCCTGGGCTTCTTCTTCCTCTGGGGCCGGCGCGGAGGCAGGGGCGGGGGAGGGCTGCTGGCCCTGATGCTGATGGGCTCCATGATGGGGCCCGGCCCGCGGGGTGGGGGCTTCGGCTCCTTCGGTGGGGGGTTCGGCGGCTTCGGCGGAGGCATGAGCGGCGGCGGCGGGGCCTCGGGCGGCTTCTAGGGGAAAGGCAGGTGTAACCGTGGGCGTGAGACCACCCCGGAAACCGGACGACATCTTCCCTCAGCTGGTGGCGGACCTGCGGAAGGCCCTGGGGGACGACCTGTTGGGTGTGGCCGTGTTCGGCTCCGCCGCGGGCGAGCGCTACCGCAAGGACCTGAGCGACATAAACCTGATGCTGCTCCTCACCCCCGAGGCGGCGCGGCGGCCCTCGCGCCTGATCCCCTGGTTCGACAAGTGGCAGTCCGCGGCCGTGGCCCCGCCGGTGGTGGTCACGCCCGAGTACCTGGAGCGCAGCCGCGACGTGTTCCCCATCGAGCTCATCGTCATGGCCGCCGAACACCGCTGTCTCTACGGCCGCGACCCCCTGGCCGAGCTGGAGGTGGCGCCCGAACACCTGCGCCTGCAACTGGAGCGCGAGCTCAAGGCCAAGCTCATGGCCCTGCGTACACACCTGGTGGCCAGCGGCGGCGCACGCCGCGCCCTGCTGGACCTCTGCCGCCAGGCCTGGCCCGCCTTCGGCGCCCTGTTCAAGGCCTACCTGCACCTCACCCAGGGCCGCTTCCCCAACCACCCCCGCCAGGCCCTGGAGGCCCTGGCCGGCGCCGGGGTGCAGACCCACTTCCTGAGCCAGGTGGCCCAGGTGGCCGAAGGCCAGAGCAAACCCAACCGGCTCCAACTGAAGGAGCTGATCGAAGGCACCATATTCGAACTGGAAACCCTCAGCCGCGAAGTGGACCGCCTGTCCGTGGAGCAAGGAGGCTGATCATATGCCTATGGGCCGTGGAGCCAAGATAGCCATCGGCATCGGCGTGGTGGTGCTGATCCTCTACCTGCTTTTGGCCAGCCCCTACAACCAGCTGGTGAGCCTGCAGGAACGCGTGGCCAAGACCCGCGCGGACGTGGAGGTGCAGCTCAACCGCCGCCTGGACCTCATCCCCAACCTGGTGGAGACGGTCAAGGGCTACGCCGCCCACGAACGCCAGACCCTGGAGGCGGTGATCAAGGCCCGGCGCCAGGTGGCCGCCGCCGGTACCCTGGCCCAGAAACTGGCCGCCAACCAGGGGCTCACCCAGGCCCTGGGACGCCTCATGGTGGTGGTGGAGCGCTACCCCCAGCTCAAGGCCAGCCAGAACTTCCGCACCCTGCAAGACCAACTGGAAGGCACCGAAAACCGCATCGCCGTGGCCCGCACCCGCTACAACGAAGCCGTGCGCGCCTACAACACTGCCATCCGCCGCTTCCCCACCGTCATCGTGGCCCGCCTGCTGGGCTTCGCCCCGGAGCAAACCTTCGCCGCACCCACCCAGGCGCGACAGGCGCCCAAGGTGAAGTTCTGAGGGGGGAAACCCTTTTCTTTGGAAAAAGAAAAGGGTTTCCCNCCTGNTTCCCCACCGTCATCGTGGCCCGCCTGCTGGGCTTCGCCCCAGAGCAAACCTTCGCCGCACCCACCCAGGCGCGACAGGCGCCCAAGGTGAAGTTCTGAGGGGGGAAACCCTTTTCTTTGGAAAAAGAAAAGGGTTTCCCCCCTGT
>MTPE01000345.1 GCA_002011835.1 Desulfarculaceae bacterium JdFR-95
GGCCCTGTGGTCAAGGGGGCGGGGCGCAAGCATTGGCTGGAGAGAGGGGCTTGACAAGGGCGGGTTGGGGCGGGCAGTATGGAGTTTGTCTTGGTCTAACCTTAGACCAAAGCCGCAAGCACAATATTGGCCGATAGATAGATGCCCCAGGACACTGCCCTAGTGACCCCGCTGCCCAAGCGGCCCAAGGCCTATGAACAGGTGGCCCAGGCCATCCGCGAGCTGGTGTTCGCGGGCAAGCTCACCGAAGGGCAACGCCTGCCCCCGGAGCGGGAGCTGGCCGAGCGCTTCGGCGTGAGCCGGGTGGTGGTGCGCGAGGCCATCCGTACCCTGGAGATCAGCGGTATCCTGCGGGTGCAGAAAGGGGCCGGCGGCGGCACCTTCGTGGCCGCGGACTTCGACAAGCCCCTGGGCACCACCATCAGCAACCTGCTGGCCGGAGGGGCCATCACCCTGGAGCACCTGTTCCAGATGCGGCTGCTGTTGGAGCCGCCCGCGGCCGAGGTGGCCGCCCGCCAGGCCAGGCCGGAGCAGGTGGCCGAGCTGGAGGAGCTTCTGTCCCAGGCCGAGGCCGTGCGCCACGACTCCCGCGCCCTGCGGGCCGCCAACCTGGAGTTCCACCGCCGTCTGGTGGCCCTGGCCGGCAACCCCCTGCAGTCGGCCTTGTGCGAGACCGTGCTGGCCATCCTGGTGGAGAGCCTCAAAGGCCGGCTCAGCATCGAGATCAGCCAGCGAGTCCTGGAGCACCACCACCAGATCGTGCGGGCCATCCGCGAACGTCGGCCCGCCGAGGCGCGGCGTCTCACCGAGCGCGACCTGGGCGAGCTGCACAGCCGCTACCAGAGCCTGGGCATCCAGGTCCCGGCGCGGGGTGAGGGAGCAAGAGAGGTGAGGAGCGGAAGCTGAGCGTCGACGGGGGGCAACGCCGGCTTCAAGGAATACCCACTCACTGGGAGGGAGGAAGCATGAAACCCAANAGAGTGACGCTTTGGTTGGTATTGAGNCTGGCGGTGGCCAGCCTGATGCTGGCCGGTTGTGCGGGCCTGGAGGGNCCCAAGCCGGCGGCCAAGGTGAGCACCTTCCCCTGCGCAGGCAAGGGCAAGCTGGTGCGGGCCATCGCCCCGGAGGCCAAGCTGTTGGACTTCTCCTGCTCCTTCGGCAAGTACAAGGGCACCAAGTCCCTGATCTTCCACGTCAAGCTCAAGAACGTCAGCAAACAGCCCCAGCGCTATCGGGTCAACATCTTCCTGGACAACGGCAAGGCCGTGGGTGGTCTGCTCCCGCGCAAGACCAAGAAGGGCCTGGTCAAGCCCGGTGCCACCATCTCCTTCAAGTACCCCATCAAGGGCATGGCCACCAAGCCCGGGGCGGTGACCCTCATCGTCAAGACCCTGAGCAAGTAGTGTAAAGGAGGCGAACGACCATGAAGCGTCTAGCCATCATCCTGGCGGTTTGCGCGGCGCTGGCCCTGGCGGTGCCCGCCGCGGCCAAGACCACCTTCATCTCCATCGGCACCGGCGGCACCGGCGGCATCTACTATCCCTACGGTGGCGGCGTGGCCGAGATCTGGTCCAAGTACGTGCCCGGCGTCAAGGCCGTGGCCGAGGTCACCGGCGCCAGTGTGGAGAACGTCAAGCTGGCCCACAAGGGCGAGACCGTCATCGGCGAGGTCATGGGCGACGTGGCCCTGGCCGGCTACAAGGGCCTGTCCAAGTTCAAGGGCAAGAAGCACAACATCCTGGCCATGGCCATCATGTACCCCAACCTGCTGCAGGTGGTGACCCTCAAGAAGAGCGGCATCACCAACATCGAGCAGATCAAGGGCAAGCGCATCAGCTCCGGCAGCCCTGGCTCGGGCACCAACTTCATGGCCGAGGCGGTGTTCAAGGCCCTGGGCATCCCGCTCGACTCCTACAAGGACAGCCGCCTGTCCTTCACCGAGACCGCCAACGCCCTGCGTGACGGCACCATCGACGTGGGCATCTGGTCGGTGGGTCCCGGCACCAGCTCCATCCTGGACCTGGCCACCACCCACGACATCCGCATCATCGGGTTCACCCCCGAGCAGATCAAGAAGATCCTGGCCGCCAACAAGACCTACTCCGCAGTGGAGCTGGCCGGGGGCGTGTACCGGGGCGTGGACAAGCCCGTGCCCACCATCGGCGTGTGGAACGTGATGATCTGCCAGAAGTCCCTGCCCACCGACCTGGTGTACAACCTGGTCAAGGCCCTGTACGCCCACCGGGACTACCTGATGAAGATCCATCCCTCCGCGGCCTACACCACCCCGGAGAACGCGGTGAAGTACTCCCCCATCCCGCTGCATCCGGGCACCATCAAGTACCTGGAGGAGAAGGGCATCAAGGTTCCCGACCGCCTGCGTCCCTAGGTCGGGAAAGTGAAACGTGGCCTGATCGCCCGGCCGGCGCTCCTGGCGCCGGCCGGGCTGGCCCTGCTGCTGCTGGTGTTGGCCTGGCTGCCCGGGGGGGTGGAGCTGACCGTGACCCCGGTCAAGGGAGGCCCGCCCCTGTGGGCCGCCACCCTCTCGCCGGGTGAGCGCTTCACCATCCACTACTACCACTCGGTGGAGAACGCCCCCATCTGGGAGGAACACAGCGTGGACGCGCAGGGCCACATCTACATCGAGGAGGAACGCTACCTCAAGTTCGGCGCGGGCATGGGCCGCATGCCCGGAGTGGGACGCATGGTCATGAAGGGGCCCTACGAGGCCATCGTGGACATGCACATGCCCACAGGGAACTTCGTGCTGCGGGTGGGGAGCCCCGGCGTGGACCACACCATAATCTGGCGTGGCACCCGCACCAATCTCTCCCGCATCGCCCCCCACCAGGCAGTGCGCTTCCAGGCCCGCCCGGTCAGCCTGCTGTACCGCCTGTGGCGCCGGCTGGTGCCCCACCCGGCCGCCCCACAGCCGACACCACAATAGGGTTTCGCCATGAGCAGCCAAACACAGACCCAGACCGCCACCGAGCCCGACAAGGAACGCACCGCGCACAGCCCCCTGACCGTGTTCACCGCCAAGGTGGTCATGGTGGTGGCGGTGGGGCTCAGCCTGTACCAGCTCTATACCGCCGGCATCACCGCGCTCACCGCCCTGGTGCAGCGTTCCATCCACCTGGGCGCCATCCTCACCCTCACCTTCCTCCTGCGCCCCCCCTACCCCGGCGCCCGCAAGGACCGCCCCGGCTTCTGGTACTTCTTCGACTGGGCCCTGGTGCTGGCCAGCGCCTACTGCGTCTACTACATCTGCGCCAACCTCACCGCCATCTTCGAGCGCCAGGGCGACTGGCTGCTCATGGACCGGGTGGTGAGCTTCATCGGCACCCTGCTGGTGCTGGAGGCCTGCCGCCGGGTGATCGGCGGGGTCATGGCCGGTATCTGCTTCGCCGCCCTGGTCTATGCCCACACCCTGGGCGACGTGGTCCTGGCCCTTCTGTTCTGCCTGCTCATCACCCAGCTCTGCCGCCAGCCCCTGTCCTGGCTGTCCCTGTTGGCGGTGCTGGTCACCGGTGGCTACATGCTCTACGGCTACTGGTGGTCCGAGCCCTATCTCCTGGACATGTTCCTGCACCGGCCCTACAGCATCGAGCGCATCACCACCACCCTGTGGCTCACCACCGAGGGCATCTTCGGCCTGCCCATCGGGGTGGCGGCCACCTTCGTGTTCGTGTTCGTGCTGTTCGGGGCCTTCCTGGAGGTGACCGGCGGCGGGCAGTTCTTCATCGACCTGGCCTACGCCCTGACGGGACGCTTCTCGGGGGGGCCGGCCAAGACCTCGGTCATCGCCAGCGGTTTCATGGGCTCGGTCTCCGGCTCGGCCGTGGGCAACGTGGTGGCCACCGGCAGCTTCACCATCCCCATGATGAAAAANGTGGGCTACCGCCCCCACGTAGCCGGAGCCATCGAGGCCGCCGCCTCCACCGGCGGTCAGCTCATGCCCCCCATCATGGGCGCCGGCGCCTTCCTCATGGCCGAGTTCACCAACACCAGCTACCTCACCATCATCAAGGTGGCCCTGGTGCCGGCCATCATGTACTACCTCACGGTACTGATGTTCGTGCACTTCGAGGCCAAGAAGCTGGGTCTGGAGGGCCAGCCCAAGGAGACCCTGCCCCGGGCCCTGGACGTGCTCAAGGGCGGGCTCCACTTCATCATCCCGGTGGCCATCCTCATCTACGTGCTGGTCATGAACTACTCGCCCATGATGGCCGGCTTCGTGGCCGTGCTGTCCACCGTGGCCGCCAGCCTGGTGGCCAGCGTGGTGCGAGCCGCGGCCGGGCCCATGCGCCTGCCCGCCGACCATCCCGACCACCTCTCCCTGGCCGGCCTGGCCCGCGAACAAGGCGGCCGCATCCTCACCGCCCTGGAGCGCGGGGCCAAGAACGCCATCATGGTCTCCATCGCCTGCGCCGCCGCCGGCATCATCGTGGGCATGGTCACCCTGACCGGCATGGGGCTGAAGTTCTCCAGCCTGGTGCTGGACCTGTCCTTCGGCATCGAGGCCCTGGCCATCCTGCTCATCGGCGCCGCCTCCCTGGTGTTGGGCATGGGCCTGCCCGTCACCGCCAGCTACATCGTCCTGGCCACCCTGGCCGGTCCCGCCCTGTTGGAGATGGGCGTGCCCCTGCTGGTGACCCACATGATCGTGTTCTGGTACTCCCAGGACGCCAACGTCACCCCGCCGGTGTCCCTGGCCTCCTTCGCCGGGGCCGGCGTGGCCGGAGCCAACCCCATGCAGACCGCCCTGGTCTCCTGGAAACTGGCCAAAGGGCTCTACATCATACCCATCGTCATGGCCTACCGGCCCCTGTTGGGCATGGGCAAACACTACGAACTGTTGCACGCCGACGTGTTCATCACCATGGCCTCCACCACCCTGGGCCTGGTGGCCTTCGCCGCTTGCCTGGACCGCTTCTTCCTGCGCCGGGCCACCTGGCTGGAGACCATCTTGTTCGGCCTGGCCGCGGCAGGGCTGTTCTGGCCCGGGCTGACCATCGCCGGCGTGCACGTGCCGGACTATCTGGTCAACCTGGTGGGCCTGGGACTGCTGGTGGCCGCGGTGGCCCTGCAAAAGATCTATCAGCCGGGAGGACAGCGGTCGTGAGCGCCAACCACAGCCTGCAGGACAAGCTGATGACCCCGGCCCAGGCCGTGGAGCGCTTCATCAAACCGGGCTGCCAGCTGGCCCTGGGCGGGTTCACGGTCAACCGCAACCCCATGGTCCTGGCCCGGGAGATCATCCGCCAAGGAATCCGGGACCTCTACGTGGTCTGCCACAGCCACGGCCAGGCCCTGGACCTGCTCATCGGCGCCGGCTGCGTCTCCCGCCTGGAGATCGCCTATGCCGGCACCGGCCGCTTCGCCCCCACCTGCATACGCTTCCGCCAGGCCGTGGTACGGGGCGAGCTCCAGGTGGAAGACTACTCCAACTATCAGATGAGCCTGCGCTTCCTGGCCGGAGCCATGGGCCTGCCCTTCATGGCCACCTACAGCGGCCTGGAGACCGACCTGGTGGCCAAGGAGGGCTTCGACCCCGCCAGCCGCGGCCNGGGCAAGGTGCCCAAGAAGAAGCTGGCCGTGGTGGAGAACCCCTTCGACGGCCCCGGCGACCGCGTGATCCTCCTGCCCGCGCTCACCCCCGACGTGGCCATCGTCCACGCCCAGTACGTGGGCCACGACGGCACCGTGCGCATCAAGGGCCTCACCTTCGCCGACCTGGAGCAGGCCCGCGCCGCCGACCACGTGATCGTCAC
>MTPE01000346.1 GCA_002011835.1 Desulfarculaceae bacterium JdFR-95
GCCGCCTTAGAGGTAGCGGCGGCGGCGGGCCTCGGCCCGGGCGCGGGCGCGGGCCAGCTGGCGGCGCAGGCGGCGCCGCGACTGGCGCTCCTTGCGCCGGCGCAGGTCCGAGGGCTTCTCGTACCAGCGCTTCTCCTTGAGCTGGCGGAAGACGCCCTCGCGGGTCAGCTTGCGCTTGAGGGCCTTGATGGCCTTCTCCACGTTGTTGTCCTGGACCCGGACCTCCAGCAAGCGATCACCTCCTTCGCTTCGCAAAATCGCCCGCCGCTTTCACCGCGCCGCGGCAAGGCATATAATGCGCGGGTAGGGCGGGCCGAAAACCCTTCAGACGGACAGAAGCTCGGCCTCTCGGCCTGCGACGGTCTAATATAACGGTGTGGGACCGAGTTGTAAAGGGGTGAGAGGAGGAATCCATGGCCGGTAGGGAGCGGGGCCTGGCCCTGGCCCTGGGCGGGGGCGGCGCCCGCGGCTTCGCCCACGTGGGGGTGATCGAGGTGCTGCACCAGCGGGGGGTGCCCATCCGGGGTATCGCCGGCACCAGTGCCGGGGCCGTGGCCGGGGCGGGCTACGCCATGGGCGCCTCGCCCGCGGCCATGCGCCAGCGGGTGTTGGCCTTTGCCCGCAGCAAGCTGGCCAATCACCCCAAGCTGCGGGCCCTGGCCGCGCGTGAGGCCGAACACGAACCCGACGTGATGGCCCGCCTGCGCGAGACCATGGCCCGCCTGGTGCTGCAGGGCCAGATGGTCAAGTCCCTCATCNTGGAGGACGCCCTGCTGGACGCCTCCTACTTCGCCNACGTGGTGCGCTTCTTCCTGCCCGAGGCAGACATCGGCCAGGCCCGCATCCCCTTCGTGGCCGTGGCCACCGATGTGCTCAGCGGCGAGCCGGTGGTGCTGGACCGGGGTCCCCTGCGCCCGGCGGTGACCGCCTCCTGCTCGGTGCCGGGAGTGTCGCCGCCGGTGGAGGTGGACGGACGCTGGCTGGTGGACGGGGGCGTGGTCAGTCTGGTGCCGGTGGACGCGGCCCTGGCCCGCTGGGGACGGCCGGTGCTGGCGGTGGGGGTGGAGCGCGACATCTGCTGTGTCGAGCCGCCGCGTTCGGCCCTGGAGAGCTACCTGCGCGCGGGCGAGATCCAGAGCTGCCGCCTGAGCCGCCTGCTCATGGGCCTGGCCGACCTGGCCCTGGAGCCGGAGGTGGGCGAGTTCCACTGGACCGACTTCGCCGAGGCCGAGCGCATCATGGACCTGGGGCGCGAGGCGGCCGAGGCGGCCTGGCCCCGGATCGCGGAGCTTCTGCATGGATCTGTTTGACACTCCCCGGGACACGACCCCTCCTCCCCATGCGCCCCTGGCCGAGCGCCTGCGGCCAGCCAGCCTGGAGGAGTTCGTGGGCCAGGAGCACCTGTTGGGTCCGGGCGGGGTGGTGCGGCGGCTGTTGGAGTCGGGCCGGCCCGCCTCCCTGGTGTTCTGGGGACCGCCGGGCACGGGCAAGACCACCCTGGCCCGGCTGTTGGCCGCCCAGTGGCAGGCCGCGTTCGTGGAGTTCAGCGCCGTGCTCTCGGGGGTGGCCGACATCCGCCGCGTGGTGGACCAGGCCCGGGCCCGGCTCAAGCAGGGGGGGCGCACGGTCCTGTTCGTGGACGAGATCCACCGCTTCAACAAGGCCCAGCAGGACGCCTTCCTGCCCCACGTGGAGTCGGGGGTGATCGTCCTGCTGGGCGCCACCACCGAGAACCCCAGCTTCGAGATCATCCCCGCCCTGCTGTCGCGCCTGCGGGTCTTGGTGTTGCACCCTCTGGGCGAGGCCGAGCTGGAGCGCATCCTGGAGCGCGCTCTGCGCGACCCCCAGCGCGGCCTGGGCGGGCGCCAGGTGGAGCTCACCCCCGAGGCGCGGGCCCACCTGGTGGCCACGGCCTTCGGCGACGCCCGCCGCCTGCTCAACGCCCTGGAGGCCGCGGTGGAGGCCGCGCCCCTGGGCCAGGACGGCCGCAAGACCGTGGACCTGGAGCTGGCCGAGCAGGCGGTGGGCCGCCGCGCCCTGCGCTACGACAAGGACCGCGAGGAACACTACAACCTGATTTCGGCCCTGCACAAGTCGCTGCGCGCCTCGGACGCGGACGCAGCCCTCTACTGGCTGATGCGCATGCTGGAGGCGGGCGAGGACCCCCATTACCTGCTGCGGCGCATGGCCCGCTTCGCCAGCGAGGACATCGGCCTGGCCGACCCCTATGCCCTGGGGCAGGTGATCGACGCCCTGCATGCCTTCGACCTGCTGGGCATGCCCGAGGGCGCCCTGGCCCTGGCCCAGGCCGCGGTGTACCTGGCCCTGGCGCCCAAGAGCAACGCCCTGTATGCCGCGGAGAAGGCGGTCAAGGCCGACATCGAGCGCTTCGGCCACCTGGAGGTGCCCCTGCATGCGCGCAACGCCCCCACCCGGCTCATGAAGGAGCTGGGCTACGCCAAGGGCTACCAATATCCCCACGACCACCCCGAGGCCCTGGTGGGGCAGCAGTTCCTCCCGCAACGCCTGCGCGGCCGCCGCTACTACCGCCCCACCGGCCGCGGCCGCGAGAAGTGGTTCGCCGAGCGCCTGGACTACATCCTGCGGGTCCGCGCCCGCCTGCAGGCCCGGGCCAAATCCGAGGGGGCGGAGGACTGAGCCCGCCTTGTGGGCCCAGACGTAGGGACCGTATAATCCAGAAGGGCGGCCGGGATCAGGGTAGGGACCGGCCGTCATGCCTGCCGCCGCGGCGAGGAGGAGGGCCATGAGCGAGAGCATCCGACTGGACTATGCCTATTGCACCGCCGAGTTCCTGGGCGAGGGGGGGGTGAGCAACGCCGAGCTGGCCCACTGGGCCGAGCGCCTGGAAGAGGTCCACCAGCAAATCACCCGCCAGCGTCTGGATGGGGTCCTGGGCTTCTGGGACCTGGCCGGCCAGGGCCAGATCGAGCTGGCGCCCATCCAGGCCCAGGCCCAGCGCCTGGCCGAGATCGCCGACACCCTGGTGGTATTGGGCATAGGGGGCAGCGCCCTGGGGGCTACTTGCGTGGACATGGCCCTGCACGGGGCTCTGCGCCACGCCTTTCCTCCGCCGCCCGGGGCCATGCGCCTGATCGTGGCCGACAACCCCGACCCCATCGCCTTCGGGCGCCTGCTGGACCACCTGGACCTGTCGCGCACCGCCTTCAACGTGGTGAGCAAGAGCGGCTCCACCGCCGAGACCATGGCCCAGTTCCTGGTGGTGGAGCGGCGCCTGGAGGAGGCCCTGGGGCCCCAGGAGGCCGAGCGCCGCCTGGTGTTCACCACCGACCCGGAGAAGGGCAACCTGCGCCTGCTGGCCTCGCAGCGGCCCATCACNTGCCTGGAGGTGCCGCCCAACGTGGGCGGGCGCTACTCGGTGCTCAGCGCGGTGGGGCTTTTGCCCCTGGCTTGCGCCGGGGTGGACCTGGAGGCCCTGCTGGCCGGGGCGGGGGACATGGCCCAGCGCTGCACCCAGCCCAGCCTGTTGGACAACCCCGCCTACCTGTTTGCGGTGCTGGCGGTGCACTTCCTGCAGAAGGGCCGCAACATCCTGGTGATGATGCCCTATGCCAGCGACCTGTTCGGCCTGGCCCAGTGGTTCGCCCAGCTGTGGGCCGAGTCCCTGGGCAAGGAACGCGACCTGGCCGGCAACCAGGTGCAGGTGGGCCAGACCCCGGTGGCCGCGGTGGGCACCACCGACCAGCACAGCCAGCTCCAGCTCTACATGGAGGGCCCCCAGGACAAGCTGATCTGCTTCGTCACCCTGGACGACTACGGCCGGAAGGTGGAGATACCCCGCAGCCACGGCGACATCGAGGCCCTGGCCTACCTGGGGGGACACAGCCTGGCCGAGCTGATGCAGGCCGAGGCCCGGGCCACGGCCGCGGCCCTGGCCAGCCGGGGCCGGCCCAGCCTGAACATCCGCCTGCCGCGCCTGGNCGCCCACGCCCTGGGCCAGGTGCTGTTCATGCTGGAGGCGGCCACGGTCACCGCGGGGGGCCTGCTCAACGTCAACCCTCTGGACCAGCCCGGGGTGGAGCTGGGCAAGCGGCTCACCTATGGCCTCATGGGCCGGCCCGGCTTCGAGGAGGAGGCCGAGCGCATGAAAGAGCTGGCCCCGGGCGACCGCTACCTGGTGTGAGGAGGACGCGCCCGCGGTGAGCGCTGCCCAGAGCCATAGCCCGCCTTCCTCGGCCTCCCTGAGCGAGAGCGAGGCCCAGCGGCCCTTCCAGCTGGTGCGCTACTATTCGGTCACCAGTCTGGCCATCATCCTGCTGTTCACCCTGGTGGTCTCCACCGTACTCAGCCACCGCGCGGGCGAGCTGGTGCTGCGCAACCGCGAGCAATACGCTTTNCTNCTGGCCGAGAACCTCAACCACCAGGTCATGACCCGTTTCGTCATCCCCGCCATCCGCGANTTCGGGGGCATCAACGTGGGCCAACCCGCCCAGTTCGCCCTCCTGGACGCGGTGGTGCGCAACACCATCTACTCCTTCAAGGTGCGGCGGGTGGACATCCTGGACCTGGAGGGCAACGTCATCTACAGCACCCAGCCCGCCTACATCGCCCGCGCCACCTTCGACACCGAGCTGTTCGCCAAGGCCCTGGCCGGGGGCTACGTCTCGGTCCTGGAGCCGCCGCGGGAGTTCTTCGAGCTGGGAGGCGGCCCGCCCCGGGTGCTCAAGACCATGATCCCCCTGCGGGACGAGCGCCGCCTCACCGCGGAGATGGGCCCGCCGCGGGCGGTGTTCGAGATCACCCTGGACATCAGCGAGGACTTCCGCCAGGTGTGGGGCAGCCAGGTGATCATCATCTGCACCCTGCTGGCCATGATGGCCCTGTTGTTCCTCATCCTGCGCTCCATCGTGATCCGGGGCCAGCGGGTCATGGCCCAGCGGGCGGAGATGGAGGCCCGGCTCAAGGAGCGCCTGGCCCAGAGCGAACGCCTGGCCGCCCTGGGCCGCATGGTGGCCGGCGTGGCCCATGAGATCAGAAACCCCCTGGGCATCGTGCGCTCCACCGCCGAGCTGTTGGGCAGCCGCGTGGCGGACGAGGAGGACAAGGCCCTGGCCCAGGTGATCGTGGACGAGAGCAGCCGCCTGGGCAAGGTGGTCAACGAGTTCCTGGACTTCGCCCGCCCCCAGCGCCTCAGCCTGGCCCCGGTGGCGGTGGAGGAGGTCCTGGAGCGCATCCTGGAGGTGATGGGCCCGGAGTGCGAGGAGGCCGGCGTGCGGGTGCTCAAGGACTTCCGCGCCCGGCCCGCCCGCGCCCTGGCCGACGCCGACCAGCTCTACCGCGCCCTGCTCAACCTGGTGGGCAACGCCATGCAGGCCATGCGCGAGAGCGGCCAGAACACGCCGGTGTTGCAGGTGGCCACCCGTCGCCAGAGCCGGGACGAGCGGGCCTGGATCGTGATCACCATCACCGACAACGGCCCTGGCTTCGACCCCGAGGTGCTGGACAAGGTGTTTGACCCCTTCTTCACCACCCGCGAACAGGGCACCGGCCTGGGGCTGTCCATCGTCAACAACATCGTGACCAGCCACCAGGGCCGGGTGCGGGTGGGCAACCTGCCCCAGGGCGGGGCCCAGGTGGAGGTGTGGCTGCCCGCGGCCACGGACTGAGACGGCGCATCCGGCTTTCCCCAAGCCCCGGCGGTGGAGGCGGGGGGCGGCCGCGGACGGGCCCGCCTCCCCAGGCGGCACGGGAGCGGGCGTTGTGATATAAGCAGGTAGGAGGGCCCCCGCCCCGT
>MTPE01000200.1 GCA_002011835.1 Desulfarculaceae bacterium JdFR-95
CGCCGCCACGAGAAGAGACAGAGGCACAGTTTGCCGGCGGGGTGTCAAAGCCTTGTCGGCGGGGAGGCCACATAGGACCCCGGCTCGATCCCTTCTGAGTCATGTACTTGCAACATGTTGTCACGGCTGAAAAAATAAAATATGCCCCCCGGGAGGCTCTGGGGTTGGTTTCTGGCATGGCCTTTGCTGTTCCTGGTCACGACCTGCTGGCCTGCGCCAAAAAAGAATCACGCGGGAGGACTGCCATGCCCCCTGGCCGCCTTTTCGGCACCACCATAAACCTCTTGGAGGCCAACCTGGACCGGCGGG
Organism: Desulfarculaceae bacterium JdFR-95; assembly: GCA_002011835.1. Taxonomy (GTDB): domain Bacteria; phylum Desulfobacterota; class Desulfarculia; order Desulfarculales; family Desulfarculaceae; genus Desulfocarbo. The sequence goes on from MTPE01000200.1 coordinate 310, forward strand.
TGATCCGCCACCGCCTGATCGGCCGAAACCTGGCCAACATCGACACCCCCAACTTCCGCGGTACGGGCCTGGAGTTCGAGAAGCAGCTCCGTATCGCCCTGGAGGGGGGGATCCTGCCGGTCAGCCTGGCGCGCACCGACCCCCGGCACATGCCTTATGAAGAGCCCAAGCCTTTCAGCCGGGCCAAGCCGGTCTACAAGGACATCGGCCCGGTGCACCTGGACATCGAGATGAGCAAGCTGGCGGAGAACAACATCATGTTCAACGCCATGGTGCAGCTTCTCAACAAGAAGTTCCGCCTCTTGAAGATGTCCATGAGCGAGACGGGAGGCCAGTAGCATGGACCTTATATCCTCTATGGAAATAGCGGCCAGCGCCCTGGCCGCTGAGCGCACCCGGCTCAACATCATCGCCCAGAACCTGGCCAACGCCAACGTGACCCGCACCGCCCAGGGCGGTCCCTATCGCCGTCAGGTGCCGGTGTTCGCGGCGGTGCCCTTCGTGACCCACCTGGAGCGGGCTATGGACCTGCCGCCCTTCCCGGCCGGGCGCGATCCCCGCCGAGGAGTGCTGGTCACTGGCATCTACCAGGACAACCAGGGCTTCAAGCGGGTCTACGACCCCAGCCATCCCGATGCCGACGCCGACGGCTATGTGCTGTACCCCAACGTGGACGTGGTCACCGAGATGGCGAACCTTATCAATGCCAGCCGCTCCTACGAGGCCAACGTGACCGCGGTCAACGCCACCAAGGCCATGGCCATGAAGGCCCTGGAGATCGGCCGCTAGGCGATGGGGAGGGATAGGGATGCCTGATACGCGTATTCGCGGAGTGGGCCTCGGCAATCTGCCGGTGGAAGGCGGGCCTCTGGCTCCCCGGCCGCGGGCGGGCAAGGGCTTCGTGGAGGAGATGAAGGCGGCCCTGGGCCGGGTGAACAAACTGCAGATGGAGGCCAACCAGGCCATCCAGGACCTGGCCACGGGCCGGCGCAAGAGCCTGCACGAGACCATGATCCAGGTGGAGAAGGCCGAGATATCCTTCCAGCTCATGATGGCGGTGCGGCGCAAGCTGCTCGCAGCCTACCAGGAGATCATGCGCATGCACTTCTAAGGGGTGCTCCGGCCCCGCGCGCTAAGGAGGTGAGCGATGGCCGAGCCTGCCGAGCAAGCCCTGGCCACCAGTGAGGGGGAAGGCAAGCCCGCAGCCCTGGGGCAGGTACGCGAAGTGTTCGCCGAGATGCCCATGGGGCGGCGGCTTTTGGTGATGGCCGCCGCGGCCCTGATCATGGGCGGTTTCGTGGCCCTGCTCCTGTGGATAAACCGGCCCGACTACCAGGTGCTCTACTCCGGCCTGGGCCAGCAGGATGCGGCCCAGGTGGTGGCCAAGCTCAAGGAGCTGAAGGTGCCCTATCGCCTGGAGGCCGGCGGCAGCACGGTCAAGGTGCCCCAGGACCAGGTGTACGAGACCCGCTTGGCCCTGGCCCAAGCCGGCCTGCCCCGCGGGGCGGGGGTGGGCTTCGAGGTGTTCAACGAGGTCAAGATGGGCACCACCGAGTTCGTGCAGCGCATCAACTACCAGCGGGCCCTGCAGGGCGAGCTGGCCCGCACCATCGCCAGCTTCAGCGAGGTGGAAGGCGCGCGGGTGCACATCGTGATGCCGCGGGAGAGCCTGTTCGTGGAGGCGGAGAAGAAGCCCTCCGCGGCGGTGGTGTTGCGTCTGGCTCCGGGCCGCACCCTGTCCAAGCGCCAGATCCAGGGCATCGTCCACCTGGTGGCCAGCAGCGTGCCCGACCTCACCGACAGCGAGGTCACCGTGGTGGACACCAACGGCAACCTGCTCTACCGCAAGCCCCAGGACACCGGTGACTTCCCCGCCGCCCTCACCGCCAGCCAACTGGAATACCAGCGCAGCGTGGAGTCGGCCCTGCGCAGCAAGGTGCAGTCCATGCTGGAGCGGGTGCTGGGCCCGGGCCGGGCGGTGGTCAGGGTCTCGGCCGACATAGACTTCACCCGCACCCAGGAGGTGCAAGACCTGTTCAACCCGGACCAGACCGCGGTGCGCTCCGAGTCGCGCACCAGCGAGACCACCAAGAACCAGGGCAACCTGCCCATGGGCGCCCCGGACCAGCGCTTCACCCTGGCCCAGCGCAACGCCGCCGCCGGGCTGGCCGGTGGCCCGGGCCAGGGAGAGAGCACCCGCGAGAGCGAGACCACCAACTTCGAGATCAGCCGCACCAAGCGCCAGGTCACCCGGGCCATCGCGGGGCTCAAGCGTCTTTCGGTGGCAGTGGTGGTGGATGGGCCTTATAAAGAGAGTAAGGGACCCGAGGGTCAGATCACCCGCACCTTCACTCCTCGCTCCCCGGAGGAGATGCGCCAGCTCACCGAGCTGGTCCGCCGCGCGGTGGGGTATGATGAAAAGAGAGGGGACCAGGTCACGGTGGCCAACGTACCCTTCGCCCTGCCGCCGGGGGCGGAGATGGTGCCGGGCAAGACCTGGGAGGACTACCTGCAGCAATACGGCAGGCCCGTGCTCAACCTGATCCTGGCCATACTCTTCTTCTTGATGGTGGTGCGGCCGCTGATGAAGGTGCTCACCGCACGGCTGGCGGTGCGCCCGGCCGAGGCGCCGGCCGGCCCGCCGGGAGCGGTTCCGGTGGGACCGGGAGAGGAGCTGCCCCCGGGTGAGCCCGAAGCCGAGGCCGAACGGCTCGAAGGCATTGAGATCCCGCGCAAGAAGATGACCACCCGCGACCTGATCCTGGCCCTGGCCCAGCAAGACCCCGAGCGCACCACCGCCGTGATCCGGGCCTGGATCCACAAGCCATGAGCATGAGGGAGGGATAGCACTGCCATGGCCACGGACACCGACAAACTCACCGGCCTGCAGAAGGCCGCCATAGTGCTGGCCTCCATGGGCGAGCAGTTCACGGCCGAGATCTTCAAGCAGCTCGACAAGGAAGAGATCAAACGCGTGGGCATGGCCATGACCAACCTGGAGGCGGTGGAGCCCGAGCTGCAGGAGGCCCTGCTCAAGGAGTTCCTGGAGGACCTGAAGAGCGAGATCGGCCCGGTGATCAGCGGCGACATGACCGCCCGCCGCGCCCTGGCCCTGGCCCTGGGCGAGGAAGCCGCCAGCGGACTGTTGGAGGAGCTGGACAAGGCCAAGGAGCCGGTGCCCTTCGAGCGGGTCAAGCACGTGGACAGCCGCACCCTGGCCGGCTTCATCAAGAGTGAGCACCCCCAGACCATCGCCGTGATCCTGGCCCACCTGCCTCCGTCCAAGGCGGCCGAGGTCCTCAGCGAGTTCCCCGAGAACCTCAAGTACGACGTGGTGCTGCGCATCTCCAACCTGGACGTGATCCCCCCGGGCATCGTGGAGGAGATCGACGCGGTACTCAACCGCGAGATCCTGTCCACCGAGGGAAGCGAGGCCAAGCGCCTGGGCGGCGTGGAGGCGGTGGCCGAGCTGCTCAACAACGTGGACAAGGCCACCGAGGAGCAGATCTTCGGCCGCCTGGAGGAAGACGACCCCGAACTGGCCGACCAGATCCGCCAGCTCATGTTCGTGTTCGAGGACCTGATCAACGTGGACGACCGCGGCATCCGCGAGCTGCTCAAGGAGGTGCGCAACGAGGACCTGACCCTGGCCCTCAAGACCGCCAGCGAGGAGCTCAAACAGAAGATCCTGGGCAACGTCTCCGAACGCGCCGCAGCCATGATCCTGGAGGACCTGGAGGTGATGGGCCCGGTGCGCCTGAGCGAGGTGGAGCAGGCCCAGCAGAAGATCATCCAGGTGGCCCGCCGCCTGGAGAAGGAAGGCAAGATCGTGATCGGCGGCAAGGGTGGCGAGGATGTCCTCGTCTGAGAACAGCCCCCGTGTGGTGGGTCCGCGGGGAGTGTTGCACGGCCTGCAACCCCGCCCCTTCCACTTGGCCGAACTGGCCCCCGACTCCCAGCAGCAGGCCCCCTCTCCCCAGGAGGGGAAGGATGGTTTCCGCCTGCTCATCTACGACGGCCGCCAGGAGGACCCCTCGGCCCGCGCCCAGCGCCAGGCCGACCAGATCCTGGCCGAGGCCCACCAGGAGGCCGAGCGCCTGGTGGCCGAGGCCAAAGGCCAGGCCGAGGAGATCCGGCGCCAGGCCTACGAGGAGGGCTACGCCAAGGGCCACCAGGAGGGCCTGGAGGCGGCCCGAGCCAAGATGGAGGCCGCGGTGGAGGACCTGGGCCGGGCGGTGCGCGCCTTGGAGGCGGCCCGGCGCGAGGTGCTGGCCGGCCTGGAGGGCGAGATCCTGGGGCTGGTGCAGGCCGCCTGCGACAAGCTGCTGCTCACCCCTGGAGCGGTGGACGAGAGGGCCATCCAGGAGGTGGTACGCCAGGCCATCTCCCGCCTCATAGACCTGGAGAAGGTGACCGTGCGCCTCAGCCAGGCCGACCTGGCCCGGGTGGAGGAATATCGTCCCCAGTTGGCCAAGGAGTTCTCCGAGCTGGGCGCCCTGGAGCTGGTGGCCGACCCGGAGCTGGCTCCGGGCGACTGCCTGGTGGAGACCCCCACGGCCAAGATCGACGCCCGCCTCTCCACCCGCCGCCAGCGGGTGTACGAGAAGCTCAGCGAGGCCCTGGAGGGGGCCGAGTTCCACGACTTGGTGGAGGCCCTGGAGCGGCAGAAGCGGCAGCAGGCCCAGGAGGGGGATCCTGACCCCGACACCACCCAACCCGGCTCCCCATCGGCCGAGCAGGAGACCGCGGAAGGGGAGGACCTGGAGGAGGATTGGTGATGGCGGGGGTCCTGGCCCGCTACCATCAGGCCCTGGACGGCCTGGACCCGGTGGAGGTCATGGGCCGGGTCACCCAGGTGGTGGGGCTGGTGGCCGAGGTGCAGGGCCTGCTGTTGCCGGTGGGAGCGGGGGCCCACCTGCACACCGAGGCCGGCCCCCTCCTGGCCGAGGTGGTGGGCTTCCGCGGCCAGCGCATGCTGGTGATGCCCTATGGCCAGATGCGGGGGCTCAAGCCGGGCTGCACCGTGACCCGGGCCGAGGAGGGCGCCTTGGTGCGGGTGGGGCCGGGGCTGTTGGGCCGGGTGATCGACGCCCTGGGCCAGCCCCTGGACGGCGGCCCCGATCCCAGCTTCGAGACCCTCTACCCCCTCTACAACGACCCCCCTCCCGCGGTGAGCCGCCGCCGCATCCGCGAGCCGGTGGACACCGGGGTGCGGGTGATCAACGCCATGTTCACCCTGGGCAAGGGCCAACGCATCGGCATCTTCGCCGGCTCCGGCGTGGGCAAGTCCACCTTGCTTTCCATGATCGCCCGCCACACCACCGCCGACGTGAACGTGATCGCCCTGGTGGGCGAGCGCGGCCGCGAGGTGCGCGACTTCATCGAGCGCGACCTGGGAGAGAAAGGCATGCAGCGCTCGGTGGTGGTGGTGGCCACCAGCGATCAGCCCGCCCTGCT
>MTPE01000202.1 GCA_002011835.1 Desulfarculaceae bacterium JdFR-95
GTGGGCCGACGTGCCCCGGCCGGGGCTGTTGGGCCTGATCGGCGAACAGCGTCTGCTCGAGGGCCGGGGGGTGGACCCGGCGGAGCTGCAGGCCCGCTACTGCCGGCCCACCGAGGCCGAGATCCGCTTCGGTCTGCCCCTGGACGACTACCGTCTGGTGGAGTGAGGCGCGGCTTGCGGGTGTGTTAACATGGGAGGCGACCGCCAACTCGGGAGGAGAGACATGCGCAGATGGGCCTTGGTCCTTGTCGTCCTGCTGGTGTTGTCGGCTTCGGCCGCGCCGGCCCTTGCCGGCCCGGGCTGCGGGCAGTGGGGCCCCTTCATCGCGGTGGGGGGAGAGGCCACCCTCCGCTTCGAGCCGGAGGTGGTGCGCCTCACCGTGGGAGTGACCACCCTGGCCCCCTCGGCCAAGATGGCCGCAGCGCAGAACGCCAAGGCCATGAGCAAGGTGGTGGCGGTACTCAAGAAGGCCTTGGGGGATTCGGCCACCCTGCGTACCGTGCGCTATCGCGTGGGGCCCCGCTACCAGTGGGACAACAAGTCGCGCACCCGCCGCCTGGTGGGCTTCAAGGCAGTGAACCTGGTGTCGGTGAGCAGCAAGCAGGTCAAGGAGGTGGGCCGCCTGCTGGATGCGGCCGTGGCCGCCGGCGCCAACACCATATCCGGCCCCTACTGGGAGCTGAAAGACCCGGCCGCGGCCCGACGCAAGGTCCTGGCCCTGGCCTATGCCGACGCCCGAGCCAATGCCCAGGCCCTGGCCCGGGCCGCGGGGGTGGAGCTGGGGCCGGTGCTGACCATGTCCAGCACCACCTCTCCCGAGCCGGTGGCCCGCATGGAGATCAACCTGCGCGCCCCCTCTGCGCCGGCCAAGCCCACGCCGGTGGAGCCGGGCCAGCTGACGGTCTCGGCCTCGGTGTTCTGTCGTTTCGCCATCAAGCCCCGCTGAGGGAGGCGGGCCGGCCATGGACCCCAAGGACCTGGATCTGATCGAGGAGCTGGCCCCCCACAATCCAGAGCTGGCCGCCCTGTGGCGCGAGCACCTGGAGCTGGAGGCCCGCCTGGAGCGCCTGGCCGGACGCCGCTATCTCACCCCCCAGGAGGAGCTGGAGGTCAAGCGCCTGAAGAAGATCAAACTGGCCGGCCGCGACCGCATCGAGGCCATCCTGGCCGAGCATCGCCGGGGGCAGGATGGGAAGTGATGGTCCCAGGGCCGTCCTTGACCGGGTAGAGAGTCGGCAAAGGCCGGCATCTTCAGGAGCCACCGCGAGGAGAATACGAGGGTGCCCCGTATGGACAAGTTTCCCCTGGCCGCGGCGGGCTGGCCCTATGTGTTGGGCTTCGCCTTCCTGGCCGTGGTGGCCACCGCACTTGAGGTGTGGTGGCTGGCGGTTCCCCTGTGGCTGGTCACCGCCTTCATCGCCTATTTCTTCCGCGACCCCGCCCGCAGTTCCGCCGCCCCGGAGAACCGGGTGCTGTCCCCGGCCGACGGCACCGTGGTGGCGGTGGAGGAGGTGGCCGAGCCCGATCTGCCCGAGGGGAGGGCGCGGTTGGTTTCGGTGTTCATGGACCTGTTCTCGGTGCACGTGAACCGGACCCCGGTGGGGGGAAAGGTGGTGGCCACCCGCTATCAGCCGGGCGGATTCGTGAACGCGGCCCGTCCCCAGGCCCGCCTGGAGAACGAGCGCATGAGCGTGATCATAGAGCGGCCGGACGGGGCGCGGGTCAAGGTGGTGCAGGTGGCGGGGCTGATCGCACGGCGTATCGAGTGCCAGCTGGTGCCGGGAGACACTGTGCAGCGGGGGGTCCGGTACGGTATGATAAGNTTTGGTTCCCGGCTGGACCTATATCTGCCCCTNAGGGCCCGGGTGCTGGTGGCCCGGGGCCAGCGGGTGCGGGCCGGGGTGAGCGAGATCGCGGAGTTGTAGATCATGGCCAGGCGCAGGAAGAGTCGTAGGAGACGGCGGCGCGAGAGACGGCGGGCCATCTATGTCCTGCCCAACCTGTTCACCACCGCCAGCCTGTTCATGGGGTTCTTTTCCATGATCTCGGCGGTGGAGGGCCGTTTCTTCGTCGCGGCCCTGGCCATCCTGGCCTCNCTGGTGCTGGACGGCCTGGACGGCAAGATCGCCCGCGCCACCCGCACCACCAGCCGCTTCGGGGTGGAGTACGATTCCCTGGCCGACTTGGTGGCCTTCGGGGTGGCGCCGGCCATGCTGGTGTTCCGCTGGGGCCTGGAGGACTTCGGGCGTCTGGGTTGGCTGGCGGCGTTCTTGTTCGTGGCCTGCGGTGCCCTGCGCCTGGCGCGGTTCAACGTCCAGGTGGAGGAGGTGGGCACCAAGCACTTCGTGGGCCTGCCNATCCCGGCCGCNGCCTCCATGATCGCCACCACGGTGCTGCTCCTGGACCAGTTGGGCCAGCCTGGGCCGGTTTCCTACTGGCCGGTGGTGGCGGCGGTGTTCGTGCTCAGCTTCCTGATGGTCTCCAACATCCCCTACCTCAGCTTCAAGGAGCTGGGCCTGGCGCAGCTCAAGTCCTTCAACTGGTTGGTGGGTCTGGTCCTGTTCTTCATCCTGGTGGCGGTGCAGCCCCAGGTGATGGGGTTCCTCCTCATGGCCGTCTATGTGACCCTGGGGCCGGTGGGGGCGCGGCTGCTGGCGCGGCGGCGGGCGGCCGAGCGCGAGGAGGACAAGGCCTTCAAGGAAGGCATCACCTCGGCCTGAGTCCGGGACGCGGGTGTCCCTCGGTCCGTCCCCCGGGCGGGTCGTCTGGCTTTTTCCGCAAAATGTTTGCAATCGGCGGCCGGCTTGGCTAAAAAGGTGTGCGTCCAGGCGCGTAGGCCTGGGACGTGGAGGGCAGGCTTGCCTTTGCCGGCAAAGAAAGGATGGGCGACATGAGCAAGCAGGTGAACGTGGCGGTATGCGGCGCCACCGGCGCCGTGGGCAACCAGATGATCCGCTGCCTGGAGGAGCGGGACTTTCCGGTACGCAACATCCGCCTGCTGGCCTCGGAGCGCTCCCGGGGCAAGAAACTCACCTTCAAAGGAGAGGAGATCCCGGTGGAGGTGCTGGGTGAGGGCTCCTTCCAGGGCATCGACGTGGCCCTGTTCTCGGCGGGCAGCGGCACCAGCAAGCAGTGGGCCCCCAAGGCGGCCGCAGCCGGGGCGGTGGTGGTGGACAACTCCTCGGCCTGGCGCATGGACCCCAAGGTGCCCCTGGTGGTGCCGGAGGTCAACCCCGAGGACATCGCCCAGTACAAGGAGACCGGCATCATCGCCAACCCCAACTGCTCCACCATCCAGATGGTGGTGGTGCTCAAGCCCATCCACGACGCGGCCACCATCCAGCGGGTGGTGGTGAGCACCTACCAGGCGGTCAGCGGCACCGGCCAGAAGGCCATCTTCGAGCTGCAGCGCCAGCTGGAGGCCATCCACCAGGGCCACGAGCCCCAGGCCGAGGTGTATCCTCACCAGATCGCCCTGAACCTCTTCCCCCACATAGACGTGTTCCAGGACAACGGCTACACCAAGGAAGAGATGAAGATGGTCAACGAGACCCGCAANATCATGCACGCGCCGGAGATCATGGTCACGGCCACCTGTGCGCGGGTCCCGGTGATCTACGGCCACAGCGAGGCGGTGAACATCNCCACCGAGCGCAAGCTGAGCGCGGAGGCGGTGCGCGAGCTGTTGTCCCGGGCGCCGGGGGTGAAGGTGGTGGACGACCCTGGGGCCAACCTCTATCCCACCCCGCTCATGGCCGCGGGGCAGGACCTGACCCTGGTGGGGCGCATCCGCGAGGACATCAGCCAGGAGCGCGGCATCGACCTGTGGATCGCGGCGGACAACATCCGCAAGGGCGCGGCCACCAACGCGGTGCAGATCGCCGAGATCCTGGTGCGCGACTACCTGTAGCCTGGGGCGGCGGTGGGCACCCTGCGCGTCACGGGGGGAAGCTTGCGGGGACGACGCCTGCGCGTCCCCCCCGGACGCGAGACCCGGCCCACCAGCGACAAGGTACGGGAGGCCATATTCGACATCCTGGGTCCGCGGGCGGCGGTGGGGCGGGTGGCCGACCTCTTCGCCGGCTCCGGGGCCCTGGGCATAGAGGCCCTCAGCCGGGGCGCGGGCCATTGCCTGTTCGTGGAGCTGCGCCGCTTCGTACTGCGGGTGCTGGCGGCCAACCTGGAGGCCCTGGGCCTGCAGGAGCGCTCCACCGTGCTGCGGGCCGACGCCGCCGCGGCCAGCCGCCGCCTGCTCGGTCTGGGGCCGGTGGAGCTGATCCTGGCCGACCCCCCCTACGACCGCGGCTTCGTGGCCCGGGTGGTGCGCCTGGCGGGACGGGCGGGGCTGTTGGCCCCGGGAGGCTGGCTGGTTCTGGAGCATTCGCCGCGGGAACGGCCGCCCCAGGTGCCCGAGCTGGTCTGCCGCGACCGCCGTGCCTATGGACAAACCGAGGTGAGCCTGCTGGAGCGAGGAACTACCAGGTGAAAAGAGACAGCGACATGAGGATAGCGGTTTACCCCGGCTCCTTCGATCCCATCACCAATGGTCATCTCTCCATCCTGCGCCGCGGTCTGGAGATATTCGACGAGGTGGTGGTGGCGGTGGCCACCAACCCTCAGAAACAGTGCCTGTTCACCATCGAGGAACGCCTGGACATGATCCGCCAGGTGACCGCGGGCATGGAGGGGGTGCGGGTGGACACCTTCGAGGGCCTGCTGGTGGACTACGTGGTCCGCCAGGGCAGCAACGTGATCCTGCGCGGACTGCGCGCCCTGTCCGACTTCGACTACGAATTCCAGCTGGCCCTGATCAACCGCAAGCTGAATCGCAACGTGCAGTCGGTCTTCCTCATGACCGACTACAAGTGGCTCTACGTGTCCTCCACCATCATCAAGGAGGCCGCCTCCCTGGGCGGGGATGTCAACGCCCTGGTGCCGGACGTGGTGCGGGACAAGCTGGCCGAGAAGTATCCCGCCCTGCGCCGGCGCCTGGAGGCCAATGCGCGGCACTGAGCCGCCGCAGGCTTGCTCTCACATAACCCCCCTTTCTGGTGCCCGCGGTGGTCGCGCCGCCACCGGGTGGCTTGGCCGGGGCGGCTCCATCCGCCGCGGAGCCAGGGATGGGTGGGGGTGCCTTTCCTCGGTCCACCGGGCCGCCCTGGCAGGTCGAACCTGTCGAGGGACCAGCGCGCCCCGGCAAAGCAAGGGGATGCGTCCCTTCTTGCGCGCCTTTTGGCGATGGTGTTGCCGCCCTCGCCGGCGGCCTTCCCCCGGTGGCGCCGGGAGGGCTAGCCCTGTCCTTCTCCCTCCAGGTCCTTCTCCCCGAACACCTCGGCGGTGAAGACCAGGATCTCCACGTCGGGGTCCTTCCAGCAGTCGGGGTTGAGCCCGGCCTTGAGGCAGGTGTGCTGCAGGAAGGTCTCGCGGTCCCAGCCGTACTCGGTGGCCACCTGGGGCAGGAGCACACCCCGGCCGCGGGGACTGACGATGTAGATGCCGTGGGTGCCCACCTGGATCTCGCTCACGTCCTTGACCGGACGCAAGGGGCTGAGCACGCTGATCTCCACGTCCAGCTCCGCCAGCTCGGCGGGGGAGACGGGGGGGAAGCGGGGGTCGTGGCTGGCCGCGGCCACGGCCATCTCCTGCACGGTGTTGACCAGGGGCTGGTCGGAGACGAAGTTGCCGATGCAGCCGCGCAACTGTCCCCGGCGGTGGATGGTGACGAAGGCGCCGCGGCGGAAGCCCAGGCCCTCCA
>MTPE01000417.1 GCA_002011835.1 Desulfarculaceae bacterium JdFR-95
CCGGCGGGGGTCTTTTGAGGCTGGTCCGGGAATTGCCGCCCAGACCGCCGGCACTGGAGATGGGATGAAAGGATAGGATTCCTCACCTGGACCACAACCGGAATCCTGAAGCCAGAAATCCCTCCGGTTTCATTTTCCTCGCCAAGACGAGCGCGCGATTTTCCTCTCCCCGCGCCGGCCTCGGGAGGATGCTACCACCACCCCCGTTTGCCGGATGAGCCCCTTTTCGTCCCCGAGGGGATTTTCCCGCTCTGGAGACGGCCCTAGTCTTCTTTCCCGCCGTACTTGTCCAGGTAGCCCCGGGGGGTGACCATGAAGTCTCCCCAGGTGAAGCTGCGCGAGTTGCCCACGATGACCAGGGTCTGCATGTCCACCTCGGCCCGGCCGGCCTGGGCCAGGGTGGTCACCTCCACCCGCTGGCCCTCGCGTCCCGCCCGCGACACCACCCCCACCGGCGTCTCGCCCGCCCGGTGGCGGCCGATCACCTCCAGGGCGCGGCCGTACTGCCAGGACCGGCCGCGGCTCTTGGGGTTGTAGAGCGCGATCACCAGCTCGGCGCGGGCGGCCAGCTCCAGGCGGCGCTCTATCTCCTCCCAGGGGGTGAGGCGGTCGCTGAGGCTGATGCAGGCGAAGTCGTGGGACAAGGGCGCACCCAGCAGGGCCGCGGCCGCGGCCACCGCCGGCACTCCCGGTATCACCTCCACCGCCAGGCCCTCCGCTCCCAGGGTGACGCCCCGGCTGCGGGCCAGCTCGAACACCACCGCGGCCATGGCGTAGATCCCCGGGTCCCCGCCGGAGACCACCGCCACTCGCTCGCCCGCCAGGGCCAGCTCCAGGGCCAGCTCGGCCCGCTCCAGCTCCTGGGTCATGCCCCGGGAGATGGTGCGCTTGCCCGCCAGCCACCTCTGCGCCTGGGCCAGGTACACCTTGTAGCCCACCGCCACCTGGCAGTCCTCCAGGGCGGCCACTGCCGCGGCGGTGATGCCCTCCGGCCCGCCTGGACCCAGACCTACCAGGTAGAGCTTGCCCCGGGCCGGCGCAGGGCCACGGCCACGGTCACGTTGCCGCGTTTGTGCTTGTTCACCACCAGCTCGCCGCTTCCCGCGGCCAGCAGGGCTGCTGCCTCGCATACGCTCTCGGTCCCCACGTGTCTGGCCACCAACTGCGAGGGCGTGGGCACCGCCACCGCCTGCAACTGGTGGGGTTCATGGAACAGGATCGGCACCCCCCAGCGCCGGGCCAGGGCGAGCAGGCCCGGCTCGTCACGCTTCCGGCTCACGCTGGCCAGACAGGCCAGCGCAGAGCGGGCCAGGCCGTGGGCCGCCAGCACCTCCTCCACCCAGGCCGCGATCTCCGCCTCCGAGGTGCCGCGGTTGCAGCCCACCCCCACGGCCAGGGCCGGGGGGCGGATCACCAGCCACCTCGGTGCAGCCGGCCCCAGGCGCCAGTCCACCCAGGCCAGGGGGCCGGGCTCCTCATGGGGATGGGGAGGCCGCTCCAGCCAGGAGAAGCGCTCGGCCCAGGCCGCCAGGGCCGGCTGCAGCCAGCCCCCCGGGTCCCACACCGGCACCCGCTCCCCCTCCAGCAGGCGCGTGCTCAGCCCGGCCAGGGCCTCCAGGTTCTCCACCCGGCAGTCCGCCTCGGCCGCCACCACCTCCAGGCTGGGCAGGCCCAGGGCGTCGGTGGCGGTGGTGATCACCGCCCGGCCGCCCAGGATGCGGGCCGCCTCCCGGGCCAGGCGGTTGGCTCCGCCCAGGTGGCCGGACAATAGACTCACCGCGAACCGTCCCCTCGGGTCCAGCACCACCACCGCCGGGTCCCGGGCCTTGTCCTGCACCAGCCCGGCCAGGGCCCGCACCACCAGGCCCGCGGCCCCGAACACCAGGTGCCCCCGGAAGCGGGTGAAGTTGTGCGCCAGGGCCGCGGAGAAGCGCTCGAAGCCCTCCTCGCCCGGGCCGGCCAGACGCCGGGGCAGGAACAGGGTGGCCCCGGGCAGGCCCTCCCGCAGGCGGCGGGCCGCCTCCAGTGCGGGCGTGCTCAGGGCGTACACCGCCAGGGGGGAGGGCAGGGTGCTCACGGCTCCTTCCCCTCCCGGCCTTGACGCCAGGCGCGGGCGAAGTCTGCGCCGTAGAGGTGCGAGCGGGGCGGCCTCTTTCCGGCGCGGCGCGCGGCCACCGCCGGCCCGGCCAGGATCAGGGCGTGACGCTTTATGCCCGCGGCCTCCATGGCCCGGGCCAGCCCGCCGGCGGTGGTCCAGAGGATGCGCTCCTGGGGCCAACTGGCCCGGTAGACCACCGCCACCGGCGCCTCCTCCCCCAGGGCCTGGGACAGCTCGCGGGATACCCGCTCCACTTGGCCGGCGGACAGGTATATGGCCAGGCTGGCGCCGTGGGCGGCCAGCTCGGCCAGCCCCTCGCCCTCGGGCACCGGCGTGCGCCCGGCCACCCGGGTGAGGATCAGGCTCTGGCACAGACCGGGCAGGGTGTACTCCAGCCCCAGGGCCGCGGCCGCGGCAAAGGCCGCGGTCACCCCCGGCACGATGCGGTAGGCCACCCCGCGCTCCTCCAGGGCCGCGATCTGCTCGGCCATGGCCCCATACAGGCTGGGGTCACCGGTGTGCAGGCGCACCACCCTCTGGCCCGCACGATGGGCCTCCACCATCAGGGCCACGATCTCCTCCAGCTCCATGCCGGCCGAACTCACCCGCCGTGCCTGGGGCCGGCACCAGCCCAGCATCTCCTCCGGCACCAAGGAGCCCGCATACACCACCAGGTCGGCCGCCTCCAGGGCCCTGCGTCCCGCCACGGTGATCAGCTCCGGGTCTCCCGGCCCCGCCCCCACGAACAACACCGGATACCGCTGCGCTCGTCCTTCACTCATGGCCTCCTGCCTCTCCCTCGGCCCGGCGGCCCGAGACCAGCCACACCGGGTTGAGCGCCTTCAGGAACAGGTCGCCGCCCAGGGGCGCGCCCCGGCTCACCTGCACCTGCACCACCTCCACCGCCAGGCCCAGCCCGGCCATGGCCCGCCGCGCCGCCTCCAGGGACTCCAGGCGCACCACCGCAGCCACCATCACCCCGCCCGGGGACAGGCGCCGGCCCGCGGCGCGGACAACGGCCTCCAGCTCTCGGCCGCCCCCGCCCACGAACACCCGGTCCGGCGCAGGCAGGTCCTCCAATACCTCGGGCATGCGGCCGCAGACCACCTCCAGGGCCGCCACCTGCCACTGTCGGCGGTTGGCCCGGATCTGCTCCGCGCGCTGGGGGTCCTGCTCCACGGCCAGGATGCGCCCGCCGGGCACCAGCAGACTGGCCTCCAGGCCCACCGAGCCGCAACCCGCCCCCAGGTCCCACAGGGTGAGCCCCGGCCCCAACTCCAGCCGCGCCAGGGCCACGGCCCGCACCTCGGCCTTGGTGATCAGCCCGGCCTGGTGCTGGTAGGCCTGCTCCGGCGCGCCCAGGCGGGGCCGTCGCCGCTCACCCTGGCGCACCAGGACCACCACGTTGAGCAGGGCGAAGTCCTCGCGCGCCGCGGCCTGGCTCAGGGAATAGCACCCCACCCGCTCGCCCGGCCGGCCCAGCTCCTCCAGCACCCACATGCGCCACTGCTCCTGGCCGCGCTCCAGGAGCATGCGGGCGATGGCGCCGGGGGTGTGGCGGGGGTCGGTGTAGATCGCCACCAGGTCGTGCTCGGCCAGGGCCGCCCACAGGGCCCGGGGGTCGCGGCCGTGCAGGCTGACGATGCGCGCCTCGGCCCAGGGCAGGCCCAGGCGGGCGAAGGCGGCCTGGGCCGCGCTCAGGTTGGGGTGGATGACCACCCGCTCCCGCCCCAGGTGCTCCACCAGGCGCGCGCCGATGCCGTGGCACAGGGGGTCGCCCGAGGCCAGCACCACCACCCGCGCCTGCTGGGCCGCCGCGGCGATGTCCGCCAGCCAGTCCTCCACCGGCCCGCTCAGCTCGATACGCCGCCCCTGGTGTTCGGGGAACATGGCCAGCAGGCGCCGGCCGCCGGCCAGGACCTGGGCCTGGGCCACCACGGCCAGGGCCCGGGACCCCAGGTCCTCCCGGCCCAGGCCCACACCCACCACCTGCACCGGGATCACGCCTCGCCTCCTTCCTGGCGGCGGAACAGGACCGCGCCGTCGTAGTCCAGGATCACCACCTCGCGCCTCCGCCCCTCCAGGCGCCGGCCCACCTCGGCCAGCAGGCGCGTGCCCACCTCGGCCACCAGCTCCAGCCGCCCGGCCCGGCGCAGGATGTCCAGGGCGTGGCGGGCGGTGTTGGCCGCGGCCAGCTCGGCACACAGCCCGGCATCGGCCCCGGCGGCAGAGAGCCACTCCGCCAGCAGCCCCAGGTCCTGGGGGTGGCGGTGGGCGTGGGTGTAGGCCAGGCCGCGGGCCTGCTTGAGGGCCTTGCCGAAGAACACCACCAGGTTCACCCGCCGCATTCCCGCCCGCCGCGCCTGCTTGAGGGCGAAGGCGAAGAAGTCGGCCATCTGCACGAAGGCCAGCTCGGGCAGGGCGGGGTAGAGGCGCATGGCATGCTTCTCGCTCTTGCCCCCGGTGGTGAGCACCACCTCCTCCAGGCCGGCGGCGCGGGCCACACGCAGGGCGCTGGCGATGGTGGCGGTGTAGGCCTGGTGGCTGAAGGGGATCACTCGGCCCGTGGTGCCCAGGATGGAGATGCCGCCCACGATGCCCAGGCGGAGGTTCAGGGTACGCCGGGCCAGCTCCTCGCCCCGGGGCACGGATATCTCCACCCGCACCCGCACCGGCCCGGGCCGCCCGCCCCAGGCCTCGCGCAGGGCGCGGCGGATCATGCGCCGCGGCACGGGGTTTATGGCCGGCTGGCCCACGGCCAGGGGCAGGCCCGGCCGCGTCACCACCCCCACCCCCCGGCCGCCGCATATCTCGATGCACTCCTGCCCGCCGGGCGGCAGGAGCCTCACCCGCGCCTCCACCCGCGCCTTGTGGGTAACGTCCGGGTCGTCGCCGGCGTCCTTGATCACCGCGGCCAGGGCCTCCTCCGGCCCCAGGACTCGCGCCTCGGCCACCGCCACCGCCAGCACCTCCCCCCCAGGCAGGCTCACCTCCACCGCCCGGGGAGCCCCCTCCCCCAGGGCCAGCAGCGCGGCCTTGGCCGCGGCCGCGGCCGCGGTGCCGGTGGAGAAGCCCCGCCGTAGCTTGCGCCTGCTCTTGGCTTCGTGCCTCGCCATGACTTCCACCCCGGCCCCCCGGCTCAGGCCCACCAAGCATAGAGTACGGTCACCACCAACACGCTGGCCACCCGCACCGCCTGGCCCACGGCCAGCAGCCAGGCCCCGGTGCGGGGGGAGTAGATGCCCAGGTAGTGGGGGAGCTGGTGGCGCAGGGCCCGCACCGGCGTGGCCACCATGTTGCCGATGAGCAGGGCCACCACCACCTCCTTCAGGCCCAGGTCGCCGGAGTGCAGCAGGGCTCCGGCCGCGGCGAAACCGCTGGTGAACTCCGCCGCCACCGCCAGCACCACCACGCTCATGGCCTCCACCGGCAGGCTGCGGCTGGAGACCCATCCCGCCAGGGCGTGGCTCAGCCAGGCGAAGAACCCGCCCCGCGCCAGCAGGAACACCACCACGTACACCGGCACGATGATCACCAGCATGCGCTGCAGGCGCCGGCGGAACTTGTCCCAGGTCTCGCGCCACAGCTCGGGCCAGGGCCGCCTGGGCGGCGCCGCGGTGGGGGAAG
>MTPE01000127.1 GCA_002011835.1 Desulfarculaceae bacterium JdFR-95
GCGGGGCCGGCCGCGGCGCGGGCCCCTGAGACGGCTCCTCGGGCTCCCTTTCGTCCTCCCCGCCGTCCCCGCCGCCCAGGCGGGCCAGGATGTCCTCCAGGGACAAGACCGGCTTGAGCTGGGTCAGCTTGAGCAGGGTCATCTCCATGACCAGCCGGGGTTGGGCCGCGCGCCGGAACAGCTCCTCGCTGCGTGCCAGGTGGTCGAACACCTCGTGCAGGCTCTCGGGCGAGAAGCGCGCCGCCTCCCGCCGCAGCTCGGCCAGCTCCTCCGCCTCCAGGCCAAAGAGCGCCGCCCCCTCCGGCGCGGCCAGGGCCGCGGCCAGGTTGCGGAAGTGCTCCTGCAGCGCGGCGTAGAAGGCCTGCATCTCGCCCCCGGCGGCGTACACCTGCTCCACCAGCTCCAGCACCCGGGCCGCGTCTCCCTCTAGCACCGCGCGGGCGGTGGCGCGCACCAGCTCGCGGTCCACCAGGCCCAGCAGCTCCACCACCTCCTGGTGGCTCAGGCTGTCGCGGCCCAGGCTGAGCACCTGGTCCAGCAGGCTCAGGGCGTCGCGCACGCTGCCGTCGGCCTCCCGGGCCATCAGCGCCAGACTCTCGGCCGGCAGGCACATGCCCTCGGCCTCCAGCACCCGCGCCAGGTGCTCGGCCAAAAGCCGCGGGGGCAGGCGGCGGAAGTCGTAGCGCTGGCAGCGGCTGAGGATGGTGAGCGGCACCTTGTGTACGTCGGTGGTGGCCAGGATGAACACCGCATGCTCGGGAGGCTCCTCCAGGGTCTTGAGCAGGGCGTTGAACGCGGCCTTGGAGAGCATGTGCACCTCGTCCAGGATGGTGACCCGATAGCGGGCCGCCTGGGGCCGGTAGCGGATCACCTCCCGCAGCTCGCGCACGTCCTCCACTCGCGAGTTGCTGGCTGCGTCGATCTCCTGCACGTCCACCGCCTGGCCGGCCTCGATCTCGCGGCAGGCCGGGCACTCGCCGCAGGGGGTGGGAGTGGGGCCCTCCTGGCAGTTGAGGGCCTTGGCCAGGATGCGGGCCACCGAGGTCTTGCCCACCCCGCGGGGGCCGGTGAAACAGAAGGCGTGGGCCACCCGCCCGCTGGCCAGGGCCCCGGCCAGGGTCTTGGTCACGTGCTGCTGCCCCACCACCTCCTCGAAGCGCTGAGGCCGGTGCTTGCGCGCCAGAACCAGGTAGCTCACGGCTCCCTCCCTCCCGCCCAGGCGCAGAGATGCCCGGACCTGGCGAAAGCCTAGCATCCCTGCCGCAGGGGGTCAAAGGGCGCGGGGGGAAACCCTTTTCTTTGGAAAAAGAAAAGGGTTTCCCCCGGATCCCATATCCTGTCGAGGATCATCTCCACCCGGGTGGAAGGACCCGGAGACCGAAGGAGCGCCGGGGCTTCCCCCAGGATGGGGGCAGGCTCAGGGTTTGGGCATGGGTATCACCAACAGGTCGCGGCCCAGGCCACGACGGCGCAGCTCCGCGGCCAGGCGCAAGGCCCGGGCCCGGCTGGTGCAGCAGCCCACCCAGACCCGATACCACCGGCGGCCGCGGCGGTCCTTGTGCACGCGCATCTCGGCTTGGTAACCGCGGCGTTTCAGGCGCAGCACGTCGGCGCGGGCGTGGANCTCCTTGCGGTTGGAGGAGAAGAGCACGGCGTAGCGGCCGGTGACGCGCTTGGCGGGACGCGGGACCACCCGAGCCGTCTGCTTGGCCGCGGGTCTCTTGGCCGGCGGGGGAGACGCGGGAGGCGGCGTGGCGGCGCGGGTCAAACGCTCGGTGGCCTCCAGGCCGGCCAAGGCGGCGCTCATCTCGGCCACGGCGCGGGTGCGCTCGTAGTCGGGGCGGTCGGGTCCGCGGCGGGCGGCCTCGATGCCCTGGCGCCACACCAGCTTGGCCTCGCGCGGCCGGCCCAGGGCCTGGAAGGCCAGACCCAGGTGGTAGTAGGCCGGGTAGAGATAGGGGTCGGCCTTGAGGGCTTGGCGCAGTTGTTCGGCCGCCGCCTCCAGCTGGCCTTCGGCCCTCAAGGACATGGCCCGATTGTAGGGGGCATAGGCCGCCAGCTTCACCGGCGGCTCCTCCACCACCAGCTTCTGGATGCTGGCGCAGGAGCTCAGCCCCACCAGGGCCACCACCATCAAGGCCATCCCCCAGAGCCGACTCGCCCCACCCGATACTGGCGACCTCATAATGCATNCTCCCCCAGGGCCGTCAGTTTCATGCTGGGCTTCACCTTAGCACGTTGCCGACGCGGGGCCAAGGGGGCGAAGGCGCTCGGGGAAGGTGGGGTGTCCGTTTGTTTGCGGGATCTGGCTCGGAAAAGAGGACTCAGTCGCGGCCGTTGTCGTCCGGGTCGCGGCCATAGTTTCCCAGGGGGAGCACCTGCCCGCCGCCGGGCGAGCCTTGGCGCAAGGCCCGGCCACCGCGGCCCCGCCCCAGGCGCTCCCGCGCCCAGCGCCGCTGGCGCCGCTGGATCTCCCCGGGGTGGTAGAAGCGCATCCAGTCTTCGTCGTACTCCCAGGTGTCGGGCTGCGGGTTGCGGAAGGCCTGCTCCACGTCCTCGGGATAGAAGCCCACCGGATACCACTCGTCCTCCTGGCGGAACAGGGCCTCCTCGCGGGCGAACTTGACCAGGGCCATGCGGTATTCCTGGCGCCGGAAGTCCAACAGGGTGTGTCCGGCTAGCTTCCGCACCAGGCGATCCTCGCCCTCGTCCATGAAGATCTGGCCGATGATGCGGAACACGTGCTCGGCCGCGTCGGGAAAATGCAAGGTCACGGCAGCCAGACCCTTCATGGCCAGCTCCCGGGCCGACCAGCCGGCGGTGAGGTCGCGCACCACCGCGGTCAGCCCCGGCAGCACCGGGGGCCCCAAACGCCCCAGGATCGAGGGCAGGGGCTCGGTGACCCAGTCGCAGTCGAAGGCGTCGGCCCAGCGCAGGGCGGTGAGCAATGGAATCACCACCTCCTCACCACCCCGATGGCCCAGGATGTAGGTGGCGTGTACCACCGCCCACCACTCGGGCAGCTCGGCCAACCAGCTCTCCTTTTCACACACCACCTGGGCCAGCAAGGGCAACAACGAATCCCGCCGCGCCATCTCTTCCGCCGCGGCCAGCTCTATCCGGTCCTCACCCTCGAACAACAGGGTCACCAGACGCTCGTCTTCCCACTGACGATAATCTACACGGTGCATGGCACCCACCTCGGGCTGGAGTGAGAAGGCGGCCGCCCGCGAATCCGCGGCGACCGTCTTCATCTCTTGAATATACCCCAGCCGGGCGGGGCACACAACAAAAGGCAAGCTTGCCTCCCGCCGAGACATTGCCCTATAACTCGGACCCAGGGACCAGGAAAGGGGAGAACGGAGGTGAGCGCCCACACCGCGGAGACGAAAACGGCACGGCCCGAAAAACCGAGACGACTTTTCTACCTGGGCCTGGGGCTGCTGATCTTGTCGGCCGTGGTGGGACTGGTGGCCCTCCTGGAATGGCTGGCCGGATGGTGGGTGGTCCTGCCCTCGGAGCTGACCCTGAAGCACACCCGCCTGCACCATACCAACCCACCCCGCGGCCGCTTCGTGGAGAGGCGCTGGGCCAGGGACAACCCCCGTTTCCCCCAACCGGTGGAATACCGCTACAACAGCCAGGGCTGGCGTGAGTCCAGGGAGATAGCCCGCCGCAAACCACCTCGTACCTGGCGTATCTTCTATGTGGGCGACAGCTTCACCGAAGGCTGCGTGCCCGAGGCGGACACTGTGCCCCGCCTGCTGGAGCAGGCCCTGAACCGCCGCTTCCACCACACCGGCTGGCGCTTCCAGGTGATCAACACCGGCACCTCCAGCTACTCCCCCCTGATCTACTACGTGCTGGTGCGCTATTACCTGGCCCCCTACTCACCGGACGTGGTGGTGGTGAATGTGGACATGACCGACGACTACGACGACTGGAAGTACCGCCGCGGGCTGATCGTGGACGAGGCCGGCGACCCTTGGGCCGTGCCCGGCCGCGACAACTACAAGAACCTCTACCTGGAAACCCAAGGCGGCCACGTGCGGGCCAATTGGCTCACTCGCCTGACCTTCTTCCTTTATCGCCACAGCCGCCTCTACATCCTGTTCCGCCAGAAGTTCGAGGGACTCAAGATCAGACTGGCCCGCTATTGGCGCCAGGGCACACAGCCGGTGACCGAGATGCACGCTCAAGGCCAATATACCCGCTGGGCCTGGTGCCGCTACCAATGGGATGAGTTCACCCGGCAGAACGTGGCCTTCACCCTGGATGTCCTGCGGCGGCTGGGCCGGTGGTGCCGCCGGCAGGGCATCCGCCTGGTCTTGACCGGCGTGCCCCACTACCGCCAGTTCGCCCAGCCGGGCGAGGCCAGGCCCAAATGGTCGGACCGACCCCACCGCGAGATCGCCCGGGTGGCGCGGGAGGTGGGCGCCGTGTACCTGGACTCCCTGGGCGGCATGCGCCCCCACGTGGTGGGCACGGCCCAGGCCGACCTCTATTACGCCGGAGACATGCACTTCAACCCGCGCGGCAACCGGCTCTGGGCCCAGGTGCACATAGCCGCCTTCCTGGACCCCAACAACCACCTGTTGCCACCCTCACTCAACCCAGAAAAAGGAGAGTGAACCATGGCCATCGTACAGTTCTCCGTGGTGCCCCTGGGCACCGGCTCCACCAGCCTCTCCCACTACGTGGCCCAGATACACCGCCTGCTCCAGGACTCCGGGGTCAAACACCAGCTCACCCCCATGGGCACCATCCTGGAAGGACCCCTGGAGGAACTGCTCGCCGTCATCCGCCGCTGCCACGAGGTACCCTTCGACCAGGGCGCACAGCGCGTCATGACCCTCATCAACATCGACGACCGCCGCGACAAGCCCGCCACGGCCCAAGCCAAGGTGGACAGCGTGCGCGCCAAGCTCTCCACGTGAGCAGTGGCTTGTCTCGGGCGTCAAAAAGCACTATACTGGAGACGACTATTTTCGGCAAAACCACAAGGGGGGTGTCATGAGCGTCTCCACCACTCGGCGCAGCCCGGCCATGCGCTCCCTGGCCGTGCTGCTGGCCGCCTGTCTATTGCTCTCCACCGCCTGCGCGGTGAACCCGGTCACCGGCGAGGAAGAGCTGGTCCTCATGAGCGAGGCCCAGGAGCTGGCCATGGGGGCCCGCTACTACCCCAAGACCACCCAGCTCAACTACGGCCTGCCCCCAGACGACCCCGGGCTGCAGGCCTACGTCAAGCGCATCGGACACTACCTGGCCCGCCACAGCCACCGGCCCAACATCCCCTGGGACTTCAACGTGGTCAACAGCAACCAGGTCAACGCCTTCGCCCTGCCCGGGGGCAAGATCTCCCTCACCCGCGCCCTGCTCACCCACCTTCAGAGCGAGGACGAGATGGCCTCGGTGCTGGGCCACGAGATCGGACACGTGGCCGCGCGCCACACCGTGGCCCAATATACCCGCCTGGTGCTGGTGCAGTTGGCCATCGCCGGCGTGGCCCTGGCCCTGTCCGATACCGAGTTCCGCCACATCGGCCCCCTGGCCGCAGGGGTGGCCGGCGTACTGCTCCTGCTCAGCTACTCCCGCGACCAGGAGCGCCAGGCCGACCAACTGGGCTATGAATACATGGTGCGCTGCGGGTACAACCCCACCGGCCAGGTCCGCACCTTCGAGATGTTCCAGCGCCTGCGCAAAAGCGA
>MTPE01000128.1 GCA_002011835.1 Desulfarculaceae bacterium JdFR-95
CCCACCACCGGTGGGTGGCCACCGCGGCCTTTCCTTATCCCACCCCACCCGCACCCACATCCGCTTGACGACCCCAGAGCCCTGCCCCTAGAATCACGGCGGGAGGCACGAGACGAGAATGGCCCAAACCGATCCCTTTGCCCTGGCCCGCCGCCGCATGGTGGAAGACCAGATCGCCCGCCGTGGGGTGCGCGACCGGCGCCTGCTGGCCGCCATGGCCGACATCCCCCGCCACCTGTTCGTGGACGAGGCACTCTGGAGCCAGGCCTACGACGACCATCCCCTGTCCATCGGCCAAGGGCAGACCATCAGCCAACCCTACATGGTGGCCCTCATGACCGAGGCCCTGGGGCTCACCGGCCGGGAGAAGGTCCTGGAGATCGGCACCGGCAGCGGATACCAGACCGCCATCCTGGCCCGCCTGGCCGACTGGGTCTACTCCGTGGAACGCCTGCCCGAACTCTCCCGCCGCGCCCAGGCGGTCCTGGAGGAGCTGGGCATCTTCAACCTCAACCTCAAGGTGGGAGACGGCACCAAGGGCTGGCCCGAACACGCCCCCTACGACGCCATCATCGTCACCGCCGGCGCACCCCAGGTGCCCCAGCCCCTCACCGAGCAGCTGGCCGAGGGCGGACGCCTGGTCATCCCCGTGGGCGACCGCCACGTACAGACCCTGCTGCGCATCACCCGCCGCGGCGACCGGCTGGTGCGCGAGGACCTGGGCGGCTGCCGCTTCGTGGACCTGGTGGGAGATCACGGATGGTGAGCCGCGCCCGCCTCATAAGCGTGATCGGCGCCGGCCGGGCCGAACCGGAGGTGCTCCAGGCCGCCCGCCAGTGCGGCCGCCTGCTGGCCCGGGCCGGATTCGGGGTGGTCTGCGGCGGCCTGGGCGGGGTGATGAGCGCCGCGGCCCAGGGCTGCGCCGAGGAGGGGGGACTCACCCTGGGCATCCTGCCCGGCAGCGACCCCGCCCAGGCCAACCCCTACATCCAGGTGGTCGTCCCCACCGGAATGGGCCAGGCCCGCAACCTGCTGGTGGTCATGGCCGGCCTGGGCGCCCTGGCGATCAGCGGCGGCGCCGGCACCCTCTCCGAGATCGGCCACGCCCTCAAGATGGGCCGGCCGGTGGTGGGGCTGGGGTCCTGGGAAATAGAGGGCGTCACCCCCGCCGCCACCCCCGAGGAGGCGGTGGGGCTGCTGCTGGCCCGTCTGCCGGCCTGACGCCCGGAGCCGGGGCCGCGGTGAGGCGAGTGCCCACCCCGCGCTCCGGCGGGCTCTCTGTGTTCCCCCGCCACCCGAACCTTTCCCCCCCGCGGCAGGATTTGCCCCCTCCCCGCCCCGGCCCGGCGGGAAGGCACACAGTCTAACCATACGGTTTTCCAGGACTTGTCTCATTTCGCCCTGCTTGGCATCTCGCTTGCTTCACCCTGGAGTGAATCAGTGGCTGCCCGGCCTGGGGGCAGGCGGAGAAGTGTGGACATGAAGGCTACCTCGCTGTTCAACGGCTTGTCCGGGGTGTGGGTCCACACCGAGGCCCTGCAGAGTGTGGCCGACAACCTGGCCAACCTCAACACCTACGGCTACAAGCACAGCCGATCCAACTTCGAGGACATCCTGAGTCGTACCCTGAGTTACGGCCCGGGCGGCACATTGTACGACCCCATGCAGGTGGGCAACGGGGCCACGGTGTCCATGCAGACCATGATGCTGCAAGGATCGTTCGAGTACACCGAAAACGCCACCGACCTGGCCATCAACGGCCACGGCTTCTTCGCGGTGCAGTATCCCGAAGAAGACACCACCTACTACACCCGGGCGGGCAACTTCGTGGTGGACAAGGACGGCTACCTAGTCAACCCCACCGGCCACCGCCTGATGGGCTTGTCCGTGGACGAACAGGGCAACGTCACCGGCGGCAACCTGCAANTGTTGCAGATCCCCCTCAACGATGCCATCAACCACGCCACCACCCAGGTGGACCTGAAGATAAACCTGGACGCCAGCGACACCAAGGAGAACGCCCAGAGCACCTTCATCGACCCGGACGACGAGAGCACCTACAACTACGCCGTGACCACCACGGTGTATGACGACCAGGGCAACGCCTATACCGTGGTGACCTTTTATCAGAAGCTCAGCTCCTACTCCGGCGCCACCCCCACCGGCAGCAGCCAGGTGTGGAAGGCCGCCACCTTCGAGGTGCGCGGCGGGCGGGTGGTGGCCAACCCCACCGAACCGGACAACATCTACTACCTGCACTTCGACACCAACGGTCACCTGGTGGGCGTCTCCACCGGCGGCTCTCCCGCGGGAGACATCTGGGACGTGGACGGCTCGGCCGTGTCCAGCTCCACCAGCGACGTGAGCAACCGGGTGGGAGAGACCTTCTCCTACACCGGCGAGGGTGACCAGCAGACCTTCCTCAGCACCCAGAGCGCGGACATGAACAACAGCTGGAGCGCCGGCGACAGCCTGACCATCACCATAGGCGGCAGCTCCACCACCTTCGACTACGCCACCTACTCCAGCGTCACCTCCCTGGCCGCGGCCATAAACCGGCAACTGGCGGCCAGCGGCCTGTGGGTGGACTACGACGCCACCAGCGACACCCTCACCTTCTACGGCAGCGGCAGCAACCCGGCCGAGCTCAGCTTCTCCGACAGCAGCGTGAGCATCACCAGCACCACCCTGGAGGACGTGGTGAGCGCCATAGACAACGGGCGTTCCGCCACCGGTGCCATGTATATAGACCTGAACGACGGGGTGTGGGCCCAGGGAGACAGCATCACCGTGGGCGGCAACACCTACGTGTGGGACGATCCCGCCACCCCGGGCACTCCGGCCGGCACCACCTTCACCGACCTGGACGAGCTGGTCACCCTGCTGCGCAACGACGGCTACACCGCCCGGCGCATCGGCACCGCCAACACGGGCAGCATCTTCATCCAGGCCTCCAGCGGCAGCAGCGGCAACAACGTCTCCATAAGCAGCTCCACCAGCGGGACCTTCACCTCCAGCGGCAGCCTTTACGGCGGCATGGACGGCACCAGCACCACCCACGTGGACGCCTCCACCGTGGCCATATACGACGACAACAACCAGTTGCAGGGCACGGGTCTGCGCCTGGCCCGGGACGACACTGGCACTGATGCCACCATCACCATCGACGGCGGCACCCTGGGCACCAACCTCTCCGACCCCTTGGACTTCTCCGACGCCACCCAGGTACGCAGCGCCTCCGGCGACCCCGGCACCGCCACCGAGGACGGCCAGGTGCAGGTCGCCTTCCAGTTCCAGCAGACCAGCGAGCAAGGCGGCACCACCACCATAACCCAAGAGATCACCTTCGACTACGACCCGGACGACAGCATGGGTTCCACCACCGAACCCTACACCGGCACCACCGCCAGCGCCGGAGCCAGCGAGATCGTCTACCTGGACCAGGACGGCTATGCCACCGGATACCTGGAGAGCCTGGAGGTGACCCGTGAAGGGGTATTCTGGGGCCATTACAGCAACGGCGAGAAGGTGCCCTTGTGCGCGGTGGGATTGACCGACTTCATCTCCCCCGAGGACCTGCGGCGCGAGGGGGACAACCTCTGGCTGGCCACCGACGCCGCCGGCGACCCCCAGGTGGGCCAGCCGGGCAGCGACATCTTCGGCACCATCGAGTCCGGGGCCCTGGAGGCCTCCACCGTGGACCTGACCGAAGAGATGGTGCGCATGATCACCTACCAGCGCGCCCTGCAGGCCAACGCCCGGGCCATCACCACCAGCGACGAGATGATCAAGACCGCCCTCAACCTCAAGGGCTAGCCTGGAGGGAGATTGAAACCAGTCGCGGCCGGCTCTCGAGGCAAGTCCCCCTGACCACCCGATCCCCTCCCATACACCGCTGGGCACGATGCCGGGCGAGAGACGGGCACCACAAGGGCCCTGGCCCGGCCAAAAGACCAAGCCATGCCCTGTCGGCCCGAGACGAAGGCGAATTACGGGAGACCGGCCGGTGGAGGGTGACCGCCCCTTCAGGAGAGCCATCAAACGAGAAACGGCCCCCCTTTCTCCGGGGGCCGCGGGCAGGCTCTTCGCGTGCGCCAGGCGCGGCTAGACCACGTCCTCCAGCATGTTGAGGATCATCTTCTGGGCCACCTCGCGCTCGTCCACTTGGTAGGTGCCGTCGGCCACCGCGGCCTTGAGCTCCTCCACCTTCTGCTGGCGCACCTCGGGGGTGCGGGCCAGGGCCTCGGCGGCCTTGGCCATCTCCTTGCTGCGGGGGGAGAGCTCCACACGGTCGGTGGCGGCCACCTGGGCCTGGGTGCCAGAGGTGGTGGTGCTCCTCTCCGGGGCGCGGGAGGTCTCTGCCGCGCGTTCGCGGCTTTCCACGGCCTTGTTGCTGATGCCCAGGGCGTCCTTGATTTCCATGGCTGCGGTGCCTCTCTCCGGCCCCCCGCGGATGTAGGTCCACAGGGTGGCCTTCTCTGGCATCCTTGCCTGGGGTTTTGGGTTCGGGCCCGCCCTGTGGCCCGGCTTCCTGCCTGGGTCACGCAAAAGGCGGACACTGCGCTCTCACCGGCCGCGGAGGCTATACCATGTTCTGGTCGATGATCTGTTGGGTTATCTGGTAGAGTCGCTCCTGCAGTCGGGCCGATTCCTCGGCGTCCAGGCTCTGGATCACCTCTCCCCGCTGGGGGTCGATCACGCGGAACAGCAAGCGGCCGGTCTTCTCGTCGCTCACCACGTCCAGGGGCTTGCCGAACTCCTGACTGAGCTGTTCCAGGGCCTGTCTCTCCACTCCGCCCAGGCCCTCGCCTGGGGCCAGGCCGGGAACCCGAGCGCTCAGGTTGGCCACGATCTCGGCCGTGATCTTCTCGATCACCTGTTTGCGCCGGGCCTCGATGCTGATGTTCACCTGGTCACCGGGTGCAGATTCGGCCGCAGCTCGGCGGCGGGCCAGGCGCTGGCCGCGGCTGAGCTGTTTGGCATAGGTACGCAGGATATTCTGCACCTGGTACGAGGTGATGGTCATATCCTTACATTTCCCTTCATATGCCTCATCGGCACCGGACCCTTGAAACTTTATCTTTTTTTGCCGGTGGGGTCAATCGACCCCATTTGGGAGCCGCTTGCCTCCCTCACGAGGATATTGTACTATTTTGTCAGAAGTAAAGGCTAGTTGCGTATAAAGGGGCGGTCAAGTGGGCCGATTGGTCCCTCCGGCGGGGGGAAGCGCACACGCCGGGCCGCCGGCCTGGGACGCCGGTGGCAAAGGGACGGAGCGCACCTTCGCCCTCACCCGCCACAGCCTCTCCCTGAGCACCCGCCACTTCCGCCTGGACCTGGCCTGGCAGCGCCTGGAGGTCCCGGCGGGGGAACCCATACCGCCCTCGGCCCAAAGGGGCCGCCGCCAGAACCGAACCCAGGCCCACACCCCCGCCTACCCGGAGATGCGACGGCGGCTGCAGCTGGCCTCCCTGCTGGCCCTGGAGCCGCACTCCCCCGGCCGGAGACAAACCCTGCAACGCAGCTCGCGGCCGAAACCGCCGGCAGCAGCACTGGTGTGCCGCACCTACGCCCGGGTGGGAGCGGTGAGCTGAAGGAACCAGGGGTGAAACCCCTTTCTAAAGAGTAAGGCTCATCCGGCAGACGCCGGGGTGTGTGGTAGAATCATCCCGGGCCGGCCCTGTCAAGGCTGGCCTGAAGGCCA